>SLRI01000017.1 GCA_007131045.1 Rhodospirillales bacterium | reverse complement strand
TCAGCTCCAGCATGAGGTCCAGGATCTGCGCCTGGATGGTGACATCGAGGGCGGTCGTCGGCTCGTCGGCGATCAAGAGCTCGGGGTTGCAGGCCAGCGCCATGGCGATCATCACCCGCTGGCGCATGCCGCCCGAGAACTGGTGCGGGTAGTCGGCGAGCCGGCTCTGGGCGTCCGGGATGCGCACCAGCTTCAGCATCTCGACAGCCCGCTTCTCGGCGGCCTGGCGGCTGGCGCCTTGGTGGATGCGCACGGCCTCGGCGATCTGATGGCCGATGGTCAAGACCGGGTTCAACGAGGTCATCGGCTCCTGGAAGATCATCGCGATCCGGTTGCCGCGGATCGCGCGCATCCGCTCCTCGGGCAGGCTCAAGAGGTCGGTGTTGCCCATGGTGACCGAACCACCGACGGTGCGCGCCAGACGGTCGGGCAGCAGGCGCATGATCGAAAGGGCGGTGACACTCTTGCCGCAGCCGGACTCACCGACGATGCCGAGCGTCTCGCCCTTGGCCACCTCGAACGACACCCCGCCCACCGCCCGGGTGATGCCGTCCTGGGTAAAGAAGTGGGTTTCGAGGTCACGAACAGAAAGCAAAGTCTCGCTCATGGCCGGGCTCGTTCAAAGAGGAAGAATGCGGGGGAAATGATTTCCCCCGCGCCCCCTCGAAAGTTCTGGTGGGGCGCGGGGAGGATCATCCTCCCCGCTTTCTTTTCTACCATCGGCTCACATCCGCCGGGCTAGGCGTGGGTCGAGGCGGTCGCGCAGGCCGTCGCCGAGGAGGTTGACGGCGAGCACGATGACGGCGAGCGCGATGCCGGGGAAGAAGATCGTCCAGGGTGCTGGGCCGAGATAGAGGCGGCTCTGGGCGATCATGTTACCCCAGGTGGGCACATCGGGGGGCGTGCCCGCGCCGAGAAAGGAGAGGGCGGATTCGATCAGGATCGCCGAGGCGCAGATATAGGTGGATTGGACGATCAAGGGGGCGATGGTGTTGGGCAGGATGTGGCGGATGATGATCTTGCCCGTGCGGGTACCACTCGCGACCGCGGCCTCGACGTAGGGTGCCTCGCGCACGCCGAGCACGACCGAGCGGACGAGGCGGACGACGCGCGGCACCTCGGGGATGGTGATGGCGACGATGACGACGAAGACGCTGGCCTGGGTGAGTGCCACGAGTGCGATGGCCAAGAGGATCGCCGGGATCGCCATGAGCCCGTCCATGAGGCGCATGACGACCGCATCGACGCGGCGGTAGTAGCCGGCCAAGAGGCCGATCACGAGGCCCACGCTGATCGAGAAGGCGGCAACCGAGAGGCCGACGAGGAGCGAGATCTGGGCACCGTAGAGGGTGCGGGCGAAGAGGTCGCGGCCGAGATGGTCGGTGCCGAACCAGAACTCGGCCGAGGGCGGGCGCAGGCGCAGTGCCGGCGTCATCGACAAGGGATCGCCGGCGAAGAGCGGGGCCGAGAGCGCCAGGGCCATGACGACGAAGAGGATGGTGGCCCCGGCGACGATCGTGGGGTTGCGCCGCGTGAACCGCCAGAGCCCGGCGGCACTGCGCGGCTGTCGCAGCTCGAGCGAGGTCTCGGGCACGGTGCTCAATAGCGGATCCTCGGGTCGAGGAAGGTGTAGGAGATGTCGACCAGAAGGTTGATCAGCACGTAGGCGGCCGAGAACAGCAGGATCACGCCCTGGATGATCGGGTAGTCGCGCTTGGAGATGGCATCGACCACCAGTCGCCCGACGCCCGGGATGTTGAAGACCGTCTCGGTGATCACCACCCCGCCGATCAAGAGCGCCACGCCGATGCCGATGACGGTGACGATCGGCACGCCGGCGTTCTTCAAGGCGTGCTTGAGGAGCAGCGGGCGGCTGGCGACGCCCTTGGCCTTGGCGGTGCGGATATAGTCCTCGGAGAGCACTTCCAGCATCGAGGTGCGGGTGATCCGGGCGATCAGCGCCACGTAGGCCATGCCGAGTGCGATGGTCGGCAGGATCAGCCGCTCGAACCAGGGCCACAAGCCTTGGGCGATGGGGGTGTAGCCCTGCACCGGCAGCCAGCGGAGCTGGATCGAGAAGACGTAGATCAAGAGGTAGCCGACGACGAAGACCGGGACGGAGAAGCCGAGGACCGAGAAGCCCATGAGGGCCCGATCCGCCAGGCTGCCGGCGTTGGCCGCCGCAATCACGCCGAAGGTGACGGCGATGACGACGGCGAAGACCAGGGTGGTGAGCGTCAGCGAGACGGTGGGCTCCAGCCGTTCGCCGATCAGCTTGAGGACCGGCTCGCCCGAGAAGATCGAGACACCGAGGTCACCCTGGACGACGCCCGAGGCCCAGCGCAGGAACTGGATCGGCAGCGGATCGTCGAGGCCGAGCCGTTCGCGGATCTGCGCGATCTGCGCCGGCGAGGCCTGGTCGCCGGCGACGATCGCCGCCGGATCGCCGGGCGAGAGGTGCAGCAGCATGAAGACGAAGACGCCGACGATGACCATGACGAGCACGGTCGAGCCGAGGCGGCGGATGATGTAGGCGAGCATCCTGCCGGGCTACTCCAGGCTCGGCGCTGCAGAGTCGTCGGGCGGCAGCGCCCGTGGTAGCTGCCGCCCGGCCATGGTCAGACGCGCTCGATGTTCCAGAAGGGCACGATCTCCGGGATCTTCAAGACACCCTGGATGTCGTTGCGGTAGGCGACCGGCGCCACCCACTGGCCGAGCCACACATGCGGCACGAACTCCCAGGCATTCTCCTGGATCTTCCGCGCCACCTCGAGCTGACCTTCCTGCCCCTCGGCCATTGCCCACTCGTCGCGGAGCTGCTCGTGCAGCTCGTCCTCGGGCCAGCCGAACCAGCCGTCGCGGCCGTTGGCGGCGTGGCCGGCAAGGGCGATCGGGTTGCCGACCGAAGCGCCACCGGCCCAGGTGATGAAGATGTTCCAGCCGCCGTCCGCTGGCGCCTCCATCACCGCCCGACGGGTCACCACGCCACCCCAGTCGGAAGTCGCGAGCTCGGCGTTGATGCCGATCTCGCGCAGCCGCTGCGCCACGATCTGCGCCGCGTTGTTCATGAAGTCGATATTGGTGGCGTGCAGGATGGTGATCGGCTGGCCGTCATAGCCGGCCTCGGCGAAGAGCTCCCTGGCCCGCTCGGGATCAGGGGCACGCTCGAACCACTCGGTGTTGGCGTCGTTCTCCATCGGCGTGCCGCAGGCGAAGTTGGACGCGCACTTGTTGTAGTATTCCGGGTTGCCGAAGGTCGCCTGCATGAACTCCTCCTGGTCGATCAGGTGGAGCATCGCCTGGCGCGCCTTGACGTTGTCGAACGGCGGGTGGAGGAAATTCAGCCGCATCCAGCCGACATTGCCGGTCTGGTTCAAGACCTCGACGGTGATGTCCGGGTCCATCTCGAGGACGCTGATGAGATCGAGTGGCGGCGTCTCGTAGAAGTCGATCTCGCCGGCCTGCAAGGCTGCCATCGCGGTCTGCGAGTCCTCGATGTTCTCGAAGATGACGCGATCCATCTTGACGATCTTGCCGCCGGCGAGGCCCGACGCCGGCTCGTCACGCGGCACGTAGTCGTCGCGCCGGTCGTAGACGTACTGGGCACCCTGGCGGGTCTCGTCGCGGTTGAAGGTGAACGGGCCCGAGCCGATGAACTCGGTCACCTGCTCCATCGGATCGGTCTCGGCCTCGGCCTCGCGCATGATGTAGAGCAAGGGAGTCGAGGTTTTGGCCATGACGTCGATGACCAAGCCGTAGGGCTCCTCGAGCTCGATCACGAAGGTCTTCTCGTTCTCCGCCCTGATCTCCTTGACCCGCTGCATCATGTGCTGCCCGGCCCCGTCACGGGCGGCCCAGCGCTTGATCGAGGCCACGACGTCGCGCGAGGTGACGGGCGAGCCGTCGGAGAAACCGAGGCCGTCGCGGAGCTCGAAGGTGTAGGTCAAGCGGTCGTCGGAGACCTCCCACTGGCTGACCATCTGCGGCTGCGGGGTCATGCTCTCGTCGAGGGCAAACAGCGTGTCGTAGATCATCGCGCCATGATAGGCGGTGATGTTGGCGGTGGTCCAGATCGGGTCGAAGGCGCGGAGATCGCCGTGCATGACGGTCCGCAGCGTGCCGCCGCCGGCGCCTTGGGCTCTGAGCCGCTTCGGCAGCCAGAGGGCACCAGCGGTGGCCATACTGCCGTGGACGAAGGTGCGACGGGTCGATCGTAGCATGGTTTGCGTTCCCCTTTTCTTGGTGCCGAGCTGCGCGCTGCGCGCCTCCCACCGAACCTCGTCACAGTGCCGATGATCGCGCGAATGTCCAGAGGCTTCAGGCCGGTTCTCGGCGCGGCGGCACTGGCCGAACGGCGGTTCTGCGCTATGGTTCACGAAGACCGGTGCTGCTCGCCGGTCGACCACGAAACAAGGGGAGCTCGATCGATGACCCGCATCACCCGCCGCCTGACCATCGCCGCCGGCCTCGTCCTCGCCATGTCCGGCGCCGCTCTGGCGCATCACGGCTGGGCCTGGGCCGAGGACGAGTACATCGAGATCACCGGCACCATCCAGGAGATCTATATCGGCCCGCCGCACCCGACCCTCGATGTCGAGACCGCAGAGGGTTCCTGGCACGTCGAGCTCGGCAACCCGCGGGGGACCGCCCGCGCCGGCTTCGACGAGAACGCCGCGAGCGTCGGTGACGAGGTCACCGCCCTCGGCAACCGCACCACCGAGCCCGACCGGCTCTTGATGAAGGCGGTGCGGATCACCGTCAACGGTGCCACCTACGACATCTACCCGAACCGGATCCCCGAAGGCAGCTGAGCCGGGTCGTTTCGGTGGAGGAGGTGCTGACGCTCGCAGCACTCTTGGGCGACGGGCCGGTCACGGCCGCGCTCATGGCGACGGCGGATTGGCCCTTGGCCGTTTGGCTGCGGCGAAGCGGGACCGCCTATATCTTCTTCAATGCCGGGCACATCCTGGCGATCGGGCTGCTGCTGGGCAGCATACTGCTGCTCGACGTGCGGCTACTCGGGCTCTTTCGCGGCCATCCGCTCGAGCAACTCGGGCCGCCTCTGGCCACGACGGCGATGCTCGGTGCCACGGCCGCGATCGTCACCGGTTTTCTGATCTTCACCGTCCGCCCCGATGCCTATCTCGGCAATGCGGCGTTCACGATCAAGCTCGCCCTTCTGGCCCTCGCCCTGGCCAACGCCCTGGCGCTCCGTGTGACGACGGCCTGGCGCAACGCCCTCGACTTCGGCGAGGTGACCCCCGCCGTGCGCATCGCCGCCGCCCTCTCCCTCGTCCTCTGGCCCGCCACCCTCCTGGCCGGCCGCTGGATCGCCTTCCTCTAGGGCAGAGAAAAGGTACCTGGAACCTTTTTGGCGTGCTCAGCTCGCCGGGCGGCGGCGGGGGCGTCCGCGTGGGCGCAGGGTGGCGGCGAGATCGAGGCGCTCGGCCACATCTCGCACCCAGCCGGCCGGGCCGAACGGATTGCCACGCTGGGTCGCCGTGCGCAGCCGGGTCAGCGTATCGGCTTCCTCGGCCGCGGTGAGCGGTTGGTCGACGAAGCTGAGCCAGTCCCGCGGCCGCGGCACGGGCGACGGGGCGATGGCCGGCCAGTCGTCGCCCGTGCTGCCGGGGCGGCGCGCCAGGCTCGACCAGGGCCAGTCGACGGCGGACCCGACGAGCCCGGCGCGCAACGGATTGCGCTCGACGTAGCGCAGCACGGTGAGGAGATGGTCGTCGGTCGCGATCGGAAACGAGCGGTAGCGGCCCTGGTAGAGATGACCGTCGCCCGCCGAGCCGTGCGCTGCCCGATGCCGCTGGGTCTGGGTCAGCGTCAGCCAATGAACCAACCGCTGCACGACGTCGTCCTCGCCGGGGTAGAAGACGAGATGCCAATGGTTCGGCATCAGGCACCAGGCGACGAGCCCGGCTTCGGGCGTCCGCTCGACGGCCTGGGCCAGGGTGCGCACGAACCGCCGCGCGTCGCGCTCGGCCGCGAAGATCGGCAGCCGACCGTTGGTCCGGTTCAGGACGTGATAGGCCAGACCGGCCGGCATATGGCGGGGGCCTCTGGGCATGGCCCGATCCTAGCGACAGCAACGAGCGCCGAAAAGGTACCTGGAACCTTTTTCTGCACGCGCTCAGACCACCAGCCGGCCCGGTGGCAGGGGGTCGTGGGGCCACATCGGGCGGGTGATCTTCTGGTAGGGGTAGTTAGTGGTGTCGAGCGAGGAGGGGCCGCCGCCGTCAGAGTAGATGACCTCGGTGGCGAGCGGCGCGAAAGCCGCGTGGAAGTGGTTGGTGGACTTGACGCCGATACAGCGCTTGGCCGTGAGCTCGATGCCGAGATCGGTGAAGATCTCGAGGCCCAGCGCCTGGGTGCGGTGGCTGATCAGCGCCACCTCGACCGCACCACCCGCCGTGGCGATGCGGATGCCGGCACCGTCGCCGTAGCCGACGCGCGCCGCACCGAACGATTGCCAGCCGGCTTGCGCGAGGCCGATCACCTCGACCGCGGCGTCGATCGGCTGGCCGGAGGTCCGCGATGCCTTGCCGCCGAAGCGGAGGTCGAGACGCGCACCGATGCCGGCACCATGGCAGATGGCGACC
>SLRI01000037.1 GCA_007131045.1 Rhodospirillales bacterium | reverse complement strand
TCGTCGCCGAGCCCGGGGCCGACATTGGCGACCGCGGTCACCGCCGCCGACATCGCGGTCAGGTAGTCGAGGCCCAAGAAGGCCAGGAGCAAGGCGAGGACCGCGAAACTCAGCGCGAACACGAAGATGAATCCGAGGATCGAGATCGCCGTCTGATCGGAAACCGGCTCGCGATTGTAGAACGGGCGAAAGACGCCCGACGGCTGCAGCAGGCGGAGCATCTGGACGCGGGCGACCTGGTAGATGACGGCGAAGCGGAAGACCTTGATGCCGCCGGTGGTCGAGCCGCTGCAGCCGCCGACGCACATCAAGAAGAAGGCGAGGCCGATGGCGAAGGTGCCCCAGGCGTTGTAGTCGGTGGCGGCGTAGCCCGTGCCGGTGACCAGGGTGATGGTGCTGAAGGCGGCGTGGCGGAGATCGGCGATGTCGCTCATGCCGGTCGAAGAGTGGATCCAGAGGACGAAGAGTGCCGTGCCGGCGGCGATGATGCCGAGAAACCAGCGCACCTGGTCGTCCTGCCAGAAGGCGAAGCTGCGGCCGCGCATCGCCTGGATGTAGAGGACGAAGGGGATGCCGCCGACGATCATGAAGGTGATCGCCGTCCATTCGATCGCGGCACTGTCGAAATGGCCGATCGAGCCATCCTTGGTCGAGTAGCCGCCGGTGGCCACGGTGGTCATGGCGTGTGCCATGGCATCGAACGGCTCCATCCCGAACAGCCAGTAGCCGGTGCCGCAGCCGACCGTGATGGCGAGATAGATGACGCCGATGCTGGTCGCGATCTGCCCGGCGCGGGGCAGGATCTTCGCCGAGCTGTCGGTGCTCTCGGTGCGAAACAGCTGCATGCCGCCGATCGACAGCATCGGCAGGATGGCGATGCCCATGACGATGATCCCGATGCCGCCCAGCCACTGCAGGAGCGCCCGCCAGAGGAGGATGCCGCCGGGCGCGTCGTCGAGGCCCGAGATCACCGTCGAGCCGGTCGTCGTGATCCCGGACATCGCCTCGAAGAACGCATCGGCGGCGCCGAGCCCGAGACTCGAGTGGTAGAGCGGCATGGCGGCGAAGACGGTGGTGGTGAACCAGATCAGCGTGGTCAGCAGGAAGCCCTGGCGCACGGTGAGCTCGGCGCCGGAAACGCTGCCGCGGGTGGTCAGCACGAGCGCGAGCCCGATGAAGGCGGTGAGTGCGGCGGAGAGGAAGAAGACCTGCCAATCCGGATGGCCGGCGGCGAGGTCGACCAGCATCGGCGGCAGCATGGCGCCGGCGATGATCAGGAGAACGATGCCGACGACCATGGCAATGGGCCGCATGTCGACGACCGCGGTGATGTCGATCCGCCGCCGGGCCGCCGAACGGCCGAGGCCGCCCCGGCGATTTCGACCGCCCGGGTGGTGGGCTTTCAGTTGACGGTCCTGCTGCTGCCCGGGGCGTCGAGAGAGAAGGCCGGGATCTCGACGTCGAACCAGAGCCCGTCCTCGCCCAGCATCTGGTAGCTGCCGGTCATGATCCCGGACGGGGTCGGCAGGGGCGTGCCCGAGGTGTACTCGAAGCGCTCGCCGGGCTCGAGCATCGGCTGCTCGCCGACCACGCCGTCACCCTTGACCTCGACCATCCGGCCGATGCCGTCGGTGATCCGCCAGTGCCGGCTGATCAGCTGCACCGCCGCCTCACCCTGGTTCTCGATGATCACCCGGTAGCCGAAAACCCAGCGATTCTCGGCGGGCTCGGACTGCTCCTCGACGTAGAACGGCTCGACCGAGACGCTGATCTCGCGGGTCACCTCGTTGTACATCTCGCCCTCGTGCCGCTCCGCGTCGCCGCCGCTCGTGCCCATGCTCATGTCGGTTTTCATGCCCATGTCGATGCTCCAAGAGTGGCTGCGCTGCCCGTTATGTTGGCGCTGGCCCTGCCTGTCCAGTACCCCGCGCGAGGGCGTAGAGGAGCACCGCTGCCGCGGTCGCGAGATTGAGGCTCGAGACCCCGGGCCGCATCGGGATGGCAACGGTCCGAGCGGCCCGGCCGCGAAGCTCGTCGGACAAGCCATCGCGCTCGGAGCCGAAGGCGAAGACGGCGTCTCGCGAAAGGCCGGCGGTGCCGAGCGGCTCGCCCGCATCGTCGAGGGCGACCAGCGGCCGGTCGAAGTCGGCAAGCTCCGAGAGGCTCAAGACCGGCAGGGCGAAGTGCAGGCCGGCCGCACCCCTCAGGCTCGCGGCCGACCACGGGTCCACCCCGTCCAGGCAGCAGACAGCGGCAGCGTCGGCGGCGGCGGCGACCCGGATCACCGCACCCAGATTGCCCGGATGGCGCGGCCGGTCGAGCAGCACGACGGGGCCGCGGCCGATGTCTGCCAGGCGGTAGTCGGGTTTCTCGGCCACGGTGAGCAGCCGGGTCTCGGGCGGGCGGGGACAGAAGCCGGCGAACACGGCCTCGCTCACCACCTCGAGATGCGCCTCGAGCAGCGGCACGAGATCGGGGGCGAGCCTGCGCGCCAGTGCCAGCACCTCTTGCGGCCGGTCGGACCAGAGTCCGCCCAGCCGAGCGCCGAAGCGGCTCGCATGCTTGACGCAGTGCAGGCCCTCGAGGACGAGCCTGGCCGGGTCGTTGCGGGCGATGTGGACGGGATTGCTCATGTGGGCGTCGTGGTCAGCCGCAGGAGCGAAACAACGGTGGGGCGCGGGGGGATCATCCTTCCCGCCTTCTTCAGATCACCGCGTGCCGGACTTTGGCCGAGACCCATTCGCTCACCAACACGGTGCCCAGGATGAGCAGGAGAATGAGCGACACTTGCGGCCATGCCAAGGTGTTGAGCGACGACTGGAGCTGCAGGCCGATGCCGCCGGCGCCGACCAGGCCGAGGATGGTCGATTCGCGGATGTTGATGTCCCACCTGAAGACGGTGATGCCGAAAAAGGCGGGAAGCACCTGGGGCACGATGCCGTAGTCGAGCACCTGCATGCCGTTGGCGCCGGTGGCGCGCACCGCCTCCACCTGGCTCTCGTCGATCTCCTCGATGGCTTCGTAGAGCAGCTTGCCGATGAAGCCGATCGAGCGGAGTCCGATGGCGATGATTCCGGCCAGGAGGCCAGGGCCGATGATCGAGACCAGCAGCAGCGCCCAGATCAGCGAGTTGATCGAGCGGGACGCGACGATGATGAAGAGGGCGATGGGCCTGAGGATGTAGAGGGAAGGGGTGGTGTTCCTGGCGGCGCAGAAGGCGATCGGCACGGCGATGAAGATGCCGAGCAGGGTGCCGAGACTGGCGATGTTGATGGTGTCCCAGAGCGGCCAGATCAGCCGGTCGATATAGGACCAGCGCGGCGGGAACATGCGGTTGCCGAGGTCCGAGATCTGCCGTGGCGCATCGTAGACGAAGGCCCAGATCGTGGTCCTGGTCATCAGCTCCCAGCACCAGACGAGCAAGACCACGAAGGCGAACCAGCCGGCCCAGATCGCCCATTGCCGGCCGGTGGTCCGGCGCTGCCAGACCTTCCGGCCGTCGGCGGTGGTGCTGACGGGCATGTTACTGGACCCACTTTCTGACGTAGCTCGAGCTGTATTCGGCGAGCATGACGATGCCGATGATGATCAGCAGCACGGCCCCGGCACTGTCGTATTCGTAGCGACTGATCGCGACGTTCAGCGTGGCGCCGATGCCGCCGGCACCGACGATGCCGATGACCGCGGATTCCCGGAAATTGATGTCGAGGCGGTAGAGACTGAGGCCGATCAGCCGTGGCATCACCTGGGGTTGCACGCCGTAATTGATCAACTGCATGAAGGAGGCGCCGGTGGCCCTGATGGCCTCGGCCTGGGCCTCGTCGATATCCTCGATGTCCTCGGCCAGGAGCTTGCCCAAAAAGCCGATGGTGGAGAAGGCGAGGGTGAGGAACCCGGCGAACGGTCCGAAGCCGAACATCACGACGAAGAAGATCGCGATGATCACTTCCTGGAAGGTGCGGCTGATCGCGATGATGCTGCGGCAGATGTAGTAGATCACCGGTGGTGCGATGTTGCGCGCCGCCCCGATGCCGATCGGGATCGAGATCAGGACGCCCACGACCGTCGAGGTCAGGGTCATGGTCAGGCTCTCGATCAGGCCCCGATAGATGTCGGTCGAGCGGCTGGTGAAGTCCGGCTGGAGGAAGCCGTTGATGAAGCGCATGCCGCGCTCGAGCCCATCAGCGACCCGCTGCCAGTTCACGTCCACCGTCGACATGGCCAGCGCCAGGTAGATCAACAGCCCGCCATAGACGATCCAGCGGGTGTTGCGGTCCTTGATCAGGACGGGCGGGCGACGCCAGCGGCGGCCGGCGACGGGCGGGACACTGGCCACGGCTCAGGCGAGTCCCGCCATGCGTTCTTCCTTGACCCGTTCCGGAGGCGCCGCGCCATAGGTGGCGGCGGCGTCCGCTGCGTCCTCGGCCGCACTCGCCTGCATCGCCGTCCAGTCCTCCTCGCCGTAGATCCGGGTCAGCACGGCGTCGTCGAGCAGGGCGGGGGCGCCGTCGAAGACGACTTCGCCCGCGGTCAGCCCGATGATCCGGTCGACGAACATCTTGGCCAGCATGACATCGTGGATGTTGATTACCGCCGGCAGGCCGCTCTCGCGGCAGATCTCCATGATCAAGCGCATGATCTGCCTCGAGGTCTTGGGATCGAGGGAGGCCGTGGGCTCGTCGACGAGCAAGAGCTCCGGGTCCTGCTCGAGCGCCCGGGCGATGCCGACCCGCTGGCGCTGGCCGCCGGAGAGCTCGTCGGCGCGCTTGTCGGCATGCTCCGAGAGCCCGACCCGGTCGAGGAGCGCGAAGGCCTTGTCGACGTCGGCCTGCCGGAACCGGCGCAAGAGCGAGCGCCAGAACGGTACGTAGCCGAGCCGGCCGGAGAGCACGTTCTCCATCACCGTCAGCCGCTCGACCAGGGCGTATTCCTGAAAGATCATGCCGATCCGCCGCCGGGCGCGGCGCAGCTCACCACCCGACAATCCGGCGAGGTCGACATCGTTCAAATAGATGCTGCCGCCCGTGGGCTCGACCAGCCGATTGATGCAGCGGATCAAGGTCGACTTGCCGGCACCCGAGGGGCCGATCAGCCCGACCACCTGGCCCTTCTCGACGGTGAACGACACGCCCTTGAGGGCATGGTCACCGGTCTTGTAGCGCTTGGCCAGGGTATCGAGGCGCAGCATCAACGTCTCCGCAAGAAGCCGCCCGGCACGGTCGCAACCATGCCGGGCGCGGGGTCGTGGTTGAGGAAGGCGGTCAGTTGCAGGTGTAGGCCACACCCATCGCGTCGTCGATCTGGCGAACCACCGACCAGTCTTCCTGGAAGGTGATCGGGATGAACTGTTCCCAGCCGGCGCGCATGAACTCCTCCTGCAGCTTGGTGCCCTCCCAGTCGTAGGAGAAGAATGCCTCTTCGACCTTCTCCTGCAGGTCCGGATGAAGGTTGTGCACGACGCCGTAGCTGCTCGTCGGAAAGGTGTCGGAGGTGTAGAGGATGACGAAGTCGTCGGCGTTGACCACGTTACGGTCGATCATCCGGAGCTTGACGGTGTTGGCGATTGCCGCCGCGTCATAGTCCTTGTTCGCGACACCGAGAATCGAGTTGTCGTGGGCGCCCGAAAACGCCGTTTCGAAGTCGATTCCGGGCTCGAGCCCGAATTCCGCGTCGAGCAGGGCCGCCGGCGCCTTAAAGCCGGAGTTGGAGGTCTCGGAGGTGAACGCCATGGTCCGGCCCTCGAGGTCCTCGATGCTCTCGATGCCGGAACCCGGATAGGTGATGATCTCCATCTCGTAACCGTAACTGCCATCGGCAGCCGCCATCATCGTGAACGGCCGGTAGCCGGCGCAAGCGACCGCGAGCGGAGTGGGGCCCGTGGCGAAGGCCGCGACGTGCAACCGGCCGGCACGCATCGCCTCGATCTGCGCCGCATTCGACTGGATCGGGAAGAACTGCACGGGCTTGCCGGTGACCGCTTCCATGTGCTCGAGAAAATCGGCCCAGACCTCGGCATAGACGGCCGGATCCTCGACCGGCGTGTAGGCGAAGATCAGCGTTGCGGGATCGACCCACTCGCTCGCATTCTCGGGGATGTCGGCGATCAGATCCCCGTCATTGTCGACATAGCGGGGGTCGAGGTCGAAAGCCTGGGCGGCGCCGGGCGAGCCCAGGGCCAATACGAACGCCAACCCGCCGGCGGCGAGGAAGTGGTGGTGCATCGCGGTGGTCTCCCTGTTTTGATTTCTTGGACCTGAACCGGCCCTGCGCGCTCGGCCGCAGTCCTAGCCAACGCCCATGGCGGCGTCAATCCCGGCCCCGCTCGCTCAATCGCAGGTGTAGCTGACGCCCATGGCGGCGTCGATCTGGCGGATCAGCGCCCAGTCCTCGGCGAAGGTGATCGGCACGAAGGTCTCTTGCGGCGGGTCGGTCTCGCCGAACTCGGCGAGCAGCGGCGTCCCCTCCCAGTCGTAGCTGAAGAAGGCCTCCTCGATCGCGTCCTGTAGATCGGGGGCCAGATCGTGGGCGACACCGTAGGCCGTGGTCGGAAAGGAGGTGCTGCGATAGACGATGCGCATGGCCTCCTCGTCGACCACGTCGCGGGCGATCAGCCG
>SLRI01000158.1 GCA_007131045.1 Rhodospirillales bacterium | reverse complement strand
GCGCACAGCATGCTGGCGCTGAAGAAGTCCGGCCTCTCGGCCGAGGCGACCGAGGCCCTGCGCAACGACCAGACGATCCCCGATGCCAAGCTCGAGGCGCTGCGCACCTTCACCCGCACGCTGATCGACAAGCGTGGCTTCGTCGGCAAGGCCGACGCCGATGCGTTCTTGGCCGCGGGCTATACCGAGCAGCACATCCTGGGCGTGGTCCTGGCCCTTTCGGTCAAGATCCTCTCCAACTACGCCAACCATCTCTTCCAGACCGAGGTCGACGACGTCTTCGCCGAGCACCGCTGGCAGCCGCCGGCCGGCAAGGCTGCCTGACTCGGGGGGCTGTCTGAGCCCACGCGGGAAAACCGGTTCCGCACCGCTGCCGACCGGGCTAAGCTCGAAGAATGAAATCACGAGCGGGGAGAGCGGTGGTGCGGATCGGGGTGCCCAAGGAGATCAAGAACCACGAGTATCGGGTCGGCTTGACCGCGGACAGTGTGCTCGAGTTCGTCGCGCACGGCCACGAGGTGCTGGTCGAGACCGGCGCCGGGGCGGGGATCGGCTCGGACGACGAGCTCTACCGGGCGGCCGGGGCGACCATCGTGGGCACCGCCGGCGAAGTGTTCGAGCGGGCCGAGATGATCGTCAAGGTCAAGGAGCCGCAGGCGGCCGAGCGCGCGATGCTCCGGCCCGGGCAGATCCTCTTCACCTATCTCCACCTCGCCCCCGATCCCGAGCAGACCAAGGACCTGATCGCCAGCGGTGCGGTCTGCATCGCCTACGAGACGGTGACCGATTCGCGCGGCGGGCTGCCGCTCTTGGCGCCGATGTCGCAGGTGGCGGGCCGGCTGGCGATCCAGGCCGGCGCCTATTGCCTCGAGCGGGCGCACGGCGGCGCGGGCATGCTGCTCGGCGGCATTCCCGGCGTGGAAGGGGCGCACGTGGTGGTCATCGGCGGCGGCATGGTCGGCGAGAACGCGATCCAGATGGCGCTCGGCATGGCCGCCGACGTCACCGTGCTCGACCGCAATGTCGAGGTCCTGCAGCACCTCGCCCGCCGCTTCGGGCCGAGCCTGAACACCGTCTACTCGCAAAAGGCGACCCTCGAGCGCTACGTCACCGACGCCGATCTGGTGGTCGGTGCGGTGCTGATCCCAGGCGCGAGTGCGCCGAAGCTCGTGACCCGCGAGATGATCGCCCGGATGCGCCCGGGCAGCGTGCTGGTCGACGTGGCGATCGACCAGGGCGGCTGCTTCCAGACCTCCAAGCCGACCACCCACGCCGAGCCCACCTACGTCGTCGACGGCGTGGTCCACTACTGCGTCGCCAACATGCCGGGGGCGGTGCCCAAGACCTCGACCCAGGCGCTCAACAACGTCACCCTGCCCTACGCCCTGGCCTTGGCCGACAAGGGTTACAAGGCGGCGCTCATGGAGAACCCGCATTTCCTCGACGGGCTCAACGTGCACAAGGGCGAGGTCACGCATCCGGCGGTCGCCGAGGCGCAGGGTCTGGATTTCGTCGAGCCTGCGAGCGTGCTCCGAGGCTGAGCCGCCGCGAGCCGGTGGCGGCCTTGTCGTCTCCGCCGTGATGGCTTATGCCCCGAGACGACATTCGACCGATGGGCGCACGTGGCCGCGTCGCGACGCAGAGTGCCACAGCCGCCGCAGCACTGGAGCGGTTCGATCAGTTCGGCCATCAAACCCGTCGCCGGCCCCGTCGCCGGCCCCGTCGTCGGATTAGCCGAGGCCGCCCGCCCGCTGGCGGAGGAGGACTGGGCGCCGGCCGCTGCGGCGCCGCGGCTGGCCTTTCTGCTCGCTGATCTGAACACCGGCGGGGTGCAGCACGCGGTGATACGGATCGCCACGGCGATGGCGACAGCCGGCTGCCGCGTCACGCTGCTCGTCTGCGAGCCCGGCGGCAAGCTCGAGGCCGCCTTGCCGCCATCGCTGCGCTGTGTCCACCTGCCGAAAGCGAGCAAGATCGCGGCCCGCCTCTCGGCCCTGCGTGCCGATCCCACCGCTTGGCGGCTGCTGCGCCGGCCGCTCCTGTCGCGGCGGGAAACGCAACTCTTGCCCAGTCTCGTCGGTCTCACCGACTATCTCCGTCGAGAGCCCCCGGACACGCTGTTCAGCGCCGCCCCGGCGCTCAATGTCTGGGCCTATCTGGCGCGCCGCCTCGCCGGAGCGGCGACCCGCCTGGTGGTCAGCGAGCGCTCGCATTTCTCCTCGGGCAAGCCCAGGAAGCTGCAGCGCAAGCAGATCCTGGCACCGATGATGCGCCACGCCTACGCCCGGGCCGACCAGGTGGTCGCGGTCTCGCACGGTGTCGCCCGCGACCTCGTCGACAATGTCGGCGTGGCACCCGAGCACATCACGGTCCTGCACAACCCGACCATCGGCCCGGATTTCGCGTCCCGGATGGCGGCACCGGTGGACCATCCGTGGTTTGCGAAGGACGGTCCGCCGGTGCTCCTCTCGGTCGGCAGGCTCGCCGGCCAAAAAGACCTGCCGACGCTGATCAGCGCCTTCGCCATCGCCCGTTCGAAGCGAGAGTTGCGCCTCGTGCTGCTCGGCGAGAAGAACGCGACGGCCGCCGGCAAGGGCGACATCCACAGCCTGATCGAGGGCGCCGGCGTCACCGAGGACGTCGCCCTGCTCGGCTACGACCCGAACCCGATCCGCTACATGGCGCGCGCCGATCTCTTCTTGCTGTCGTCACGCTTCGAGGGCTTTCCCAACGTGCTGCTCGAGGCCGTTGCCGCCGGCTGCCCGGTGGTCAGCACCGACTGCCCGAGCGGCCCGTTCGAGCTGCTCGACGGCGGCCGCTACGGCCGGCTGGTGCCGGTAGGCGACCCCGAGGCGATGGCAGCAGCCATCCTGGCGAGCCTCGATGAGCCGCACGACAAGGCGGCGCTCAGGGCCAGGGCGGCGCTCTTCGACTTCGACCGCAGTATCGAAGCCTACAAGAACGTGCTGCTCGGCCTGCCGCAGGACGACACCTATCCTGCGCCCGAGGCGTGGCGGTAGCATGCTGATCGCAGCGATCATGGCGGCGTCAGGCATGACCGACGCCCCGCCGTGTTGCACCGAATTGCCGAGCGTACTGGATCGTCATGCCACCTAATCTATCTGAGAAGGTCCCACCTGAACCGACCTTCGATCCTCAGGCTTATCTGCAAAAAACGTTCCGGTCGAAGGGTATAGGAACGTGGAACAAGCTTTACCTCAAGTTTCTGGAAGACCGGCCAGACCTGGAGGTTCTCGTGATCGGCGCTGGCGCTCCCGATTTCGTCGCTGCCATGTCGGTCAAGCGGAGGGTGGCGCTCGATGTCGGGGCGGACTACCGTGAGGGCTTCGAGGCCGCCGGGGCGACGTTCATTGTCGCCAATATCGAGACGGATCCGATCGATCATCTGGGCCAGTTCGACGTCGTCATCTGCTCAGATGTGCTGGAGCATTTGCTTGAGCCGCGGATTGCGCTGGCTAGGATGGCTGCACGACTGCGGCCGACCGGGGCGCTTTTCGCGCATGTCCCTAACGAGTTCCGTTTGGGCCATGTGATCCGCGTGATGCTCGGCAAAAGCGAGGCGCCGCTTTTTCACAAGGGCTGCAACGAATGGGACGACCCGCATCTTCGCCGCTTCACCGAGCGCGGCTTCGACCGCTTTTTGGCGAGCGAGTTCGAGTATCGGCTTGCCATCCATGACCTCAAGTTCACTACATCCGCACGCCTCGCCGCACGCCTCCTGGGCAGAGCGCCCTACGCAATGCAGCCCGGACCGACATTCATTGCCACTCGAAACGAGGCAACCTTGGCGGACTATTCCCGGCGCAAAGCAGGCATTCGCGGCTGAGCCAGGGCAGCAAAACCCGACGCCGATCAAGGTGCCGATCGCGTCGCATCGAGACAGATCAGATCCAGCTGGGCAATGTTTCCCGACTTGGCCTGCCTTTTGACCTCGTCTATCGCGAGTGGCTCGCCCGTGGCTGCGTAGAAGCGATCGAACCTCGCCTCGAGCAATACGAGCGTCTGCTCGACAAGCTCGCTGCCGCAGATTGCGGGCGTAATCTCGACGCACAGGCCGATGCAGTGGGTATCGATCGGCCCCGCCGCCCCCGCAAGGACCTCGTATTCGAAGCCCTCGGTATCGATCCAGAGAAAGAATGGCTCGCCGAGCTCGAAGCGGGTCAAGGGCTCGATGGCAACCTCTTCCGTCGCGGCGTTTTCGAACGCCGATTTCAACGAGTGGCGACCGGCGCTCTTCGGATGAAGATTGATTGCGGCGCGCGATCGCTCACGACCGAGTGCACATTGGTGCAGCTGGGCGACGATACCATTGCTGCGAAGATTGTGCTCGAGCAGCGCAAAGTTGCGAGACACCGGCTCGAACGCCAAGAAACGTCTCGCCCCCAGCGTGTGCGCGTTGAGGCAGGTGGTGCCGATATTCGCGCCCACGTTCACGAACAGGCTACGCTCCAAGTCGACCAAACCGGCGATGGTCTGCATCAGCGAAAACTGGTACGACCCCTTGACGACGATCTCCTCCGAAATGCTCCCACCGCGCACATCGATATCGATTGAATAGCGCCCGAGATAGCTGACGGTGAGCTTGTCTACCTGCAGCAGCCGACACAGACGAAAGAACAAGCCGGGCCGGTTCATGATGGCCGCGCGCCACCGCTCGACTAGTTGCCGGTCGCTCGGGCGAAGGCCGCTCTTGGCCAGGAGCCGGCCGAGCAGATCAGCCATTGTCGCTGCTCCAGACGCTCGTACCGGCGACGAGGCGCTTGACGATCTTGCGTTGCTCACGCCAATCACGCCCGATATCGACGACGATGTCCGGCCCATCGTTGCCGATGAGGAACCGGTTCTGATAGCGCTCGGCAAAGCGCTGCAAAGCCGGATTGCTACCATTGGAGAATTGCTTTTCCGGATCGAGCGCCGGATTCATCAGCCTGGCGCAGGACCGTGCGAACGCGCCATCGATGAACGAGGGCGAGGTCGAGAACTGGTTGTGCTCGACCCTAAAGACCGTCTTGCCGAACAGGCGCCACTTCCGCGTGGTTTTCTGCAGGAGACTCGAACCGTCCCACTTCTTCTCGCGGCACATCAGCGAAACGCTCTTGACGCGGTCGACGAGTAAGTTCTCGACAGCCTGACGCTCGATGCGCTGCACAGCCAGCCAATCGTCTTCAAGATGGAGCACGATATCGCTTTGGCTGTGCAGCCAGAGTCGACGCACGGCTCCACCGAACGACGGCGTCATCGGCTCGAAGACGACCGCCTCCCGAAAATTTGTACGCAATAGGTCCTTGCAGCGGGCTGCTGCGGCCTGATCGCCGGCGAAAGGATCCAGGTTTACCAGCACCGAGCGGAACGAAAAGTGCGGAAAGACCAGCCGGCTGAAGGACGTCAACATCGGCTCCAGAAGATCGGGCCGGCGTCCGGCGACAATCGTCAAATCGTAACTGCGACTTTCCCTCAACTGACCATGGCCGCAAAATCCAGTGATTTCCGACGTGGGCTACGAGACGGACGTCACACAGCCGATCGCGAGGAGCAGTGTCCCCTCGTGAGCAGCTTGCAGGCTGACGGCATCGTCTTTCCCGGCGCACCCCCAATAGCATCGGTGCCGCAGGCACACCAGAATGCGTGCCGTGCTCGTGCTGCCTTCGCGCACGATGTCACGTTGCGACGGCGGCAAGGATGTCGCCGACCAGCGCCCTGAGCCCCGCCATGTGGCCCTGTTCGCGCGAGCGGACGTTCGGGTCCGAGGTCACGGCGATGGTGAGGTCCAGGCTCGGGGCGACGTGCAGCATCTGCCCGCCGTAGCCCCAGCCGTAGTAGTGCGGCTGGCCGGCGGTGCGGGTCATGAACCAGCCGTAGCCGTACTGGTGGCCGCTCCAGCGGGACGAGGTGCGCGGCTGCCAGGAAGTCGCGATCCAGTCCGCCGAAACGACGTTACGGCCGTCGAGGCTGCCGCCGTTCCTGATCATCTCGCCGAAGCGGACGAGGCCGCGGGGGCTGAGCAGCATGTTGTTGCCGCCGAGATAGATGCCCTGCGGATCGCGGTCCCAGGGCGGGATGCGGATGTTCAAGGGCTCGCCCAGCCAGGCATTGGCGAGCTGGTGGGTCGTCTGCCCGGTGGTCTGCGTCAGGATCGCCGAGAGCAGGTGCGAGCTGCCGGTCGAATAGAGCATCGGCCCGCCGGGCTCGGCGACGAACGGCCGCGAGAGCGCGTTCGCCACCCAGTTGCGGCTGGTCACCCAGCTGCCGTAATTGGCACCCGACGTGCGCTCCAGGCCCGCCTGCATCGACAGAAGGTGGCCGATCGTCACCCGCTCGATGCGCGGGTCGGCGCCGGCCGGGACGAGCGGGCCGAGGGCGGTGGTGATCGGCTGCTCGGGGCCGTCGAGGATGCCGCGATCGACGGCGCAGCCGACCAGCGTCGCCAGCACGGTCTTGGCGACCGACTTGATGTTGACCGGCTGGTCGGCGGCCGGGCCGCGGAAGCTGGCCTCGAGCACGGTCTCGCCAGCTCGGGCGACGATCAGCGTATGCAGACGCGGCAAGGCCGCCGCCCGTTCACGGATCCGATCGGGATCGAGCCCGGCACCGGCGGCACGCGGGCGGGCGAGGCCGAGCGTGCCGAGCACGGCGGTGCCGAGGAGCAGGCGGCGGCGATCGAGGCGCATGGC
>SLRI01000559.1 GCA_007131045.1 Rhodospirillales bacterium | reverse complement strand
GATCAACCGGCCCCAGGATCAACCGGCCGAGCATCAACCGGCCAGAGCCTCGTCGATCAATGCCCGCTGCTCACGCTCGTGCTGGGCGTGGAACCCGGTGGCGGGAGCGGCGGCCGGCTTGCGCCCGGCATAGGCGAGCCGCCGCTGGCCGACACCCCGCTCCTCCATCAGGTTCTCGATCCGGGGTGCTGCGAAGAACCACGAGCCCTGATTGCGCGGCTCCTCCTGGCACCAGACGAACTTGGCGTCCTTCGGATAACGGGCCAGCTCCTCGGCGAGCGCGTCCTCGGGGAAGGGGGCCACCTGCTCGAGCCGGATCAGCGCCACCTTGCCGTCGAGACCACGCTCCTCGCGCGCCGCGGCCAAATCGTAGTAGATCTTGCCCGAGCACATCACGACCCGCTCGATCTTCTTGTCCGCCTTGCCCGGGGGGGTGTCCCACATCACCCGATGGAAGCTCGTGCCGTTGCTGAACTCGTCGAGCGCGGAGACGCAGCGCTTGTGCCGCAACAGCGACTTGGGCGTCATCACGATCAACGGCTTCCTGAAGTCGCGGTGCAGCTGCCGGCGCAGCATGTGGAAATAGTTGGCCGGCGTGGTGGCGTTGCAGACCTGGATGTTGTCCTCGGCGAACAGCTGCAGGAAGCGCTCGGGCCGCGCCGAGCTGTGCTCCGGGCCCTGGCCCTCCGAGCCGTGCGGCAACAGGCAGACCAGGCCCGAGAAGCGCAGCCACTTGGCCTCGCCCGAGGAGATGAACTGGTCGAAATAGACCTGGGCACCGTTGGCGAAATCGCCGAACTGCGCCTCCCACAAGGTCAGGCAGCTGGGGTCGGCCAGGCTGTGGCCGTACTCGAAGCCCAGGACGCCTTCCTCCGAGAGGAAGCTGTCGATCACCTCGAAGCTCGCCTGATCGTCGCGGAGATGCATCAACGGATGGTACTTCTCCTCGGTCGTCTGGTCGTAGATCGCCGCATGGCGCTGCGAGAAGGTGCCGCGGCCGCAATCCTGGCCGGAGAGACGGACGGGATAGCCCTCGACCACCAGCGTGCCGAAGGCCAGATGCTCGGCCGTTGCCCAGTCGATACCCTCGCCGTTCTCGATCGCCTTGCGGCGCTGACCGATCACCCGCTTGAGCCGCGGATGGACGTTCAGCTCCTTGGGCAGATCGGTCATCTTCAGCCCGATCTCGCGCAGGACCTCGAGCGAAACCGAGGTGGCGCCGCGCTGGTATTCCGACGGCGACGCCTTCAGCCCCGCCCAGGCGCCCTCGAGCCAGTCGACCTTGTTGCGCTTGTAGCTGCGGGCCGCCTCGTGCGCCTGCTCGAGCTGCTTGTTGAAATCGTCGAGCAATTGCTGGCCGTAGCCTTGCTCGATCACCTTCTCCCTCTCCAGCCGCTTGACGTAGACCTGCCGCACGGTCGGGTGCTGGGCAATGGTCTTGTACATCAAGGGCTGGGTGAAGCCCGGCTCGTCACCCTCGTTGTGACCGTGGCGCCGGTAGCACCACATGTCGATCACCACGTCCTTCTTGAACTTCTGGCGGAACTCGGCGGCCAGCCGGGAAACATGGGTCACCGCCACCGGGTCGTCGCCGTTGACGTGGAAGATCGGCGCCTGAACGGAGCGGGCCACGTCCGAGGGGTAGGGCGAGGTCCGGGCATAGGCCGGCGAGGTGGTGAAGCCGATCTGGTTGTTGACGATCAGGTGCAGCGTGCCGCCGACCCGGTAGCCCTTGAGCTCGGACATCTCGAGGCACTCGTGCACCACGCCCTGGCCGGCGAAGGCGGCATCGCCGTGCAAGAGAATGCCCATCACACGGTTGCGCTCGACATCGCCCTTCTGCCGCTGCTTGGCCCGGACCTTGCCCATGACCACCGGGTTGACCGCCTCGAGATGCGAGGGATTGGCGGTGAGCGACAGATGGACCTCGCGGCCGTCGGGGAGCACCCGGTCGGTCGAGGTGCCGAGATGGTACTTGACGTCGCCCGAGCCCAAGACGTCGTGGCCGCCGGCGCCGCCCTGGAACTCGCTGAAGATCGCGGCATAGGGCTTGCCCATGACGTTGGCCAAGACGTTGAGCCTGCCCCGATGCGGCATGCCGATGACGATCTCGTCGACCCCGAGCTCGGCGCTGCGGCGGATCATCGTCTCCATCGAGGCAATGGCACTCTCGCCGCCATCCAGGCCGAAGCGCTTGGTGCCCGGGAACTTGACGTGGAGGAACTGCTCGAAACCCTCGGTCTCAGTCAGATGCTCGAGGATCGCCCGCTTCTCCTCGGGATCGGTGTCGAACAGCCCGGCCGCGCTCTCGATCCGCTGCTGCAGCCAGCTCTTCTGGTCCGGGTCCTGGATGTGCAGGAACTCGATGCCGACGGTCGAGCTGTAGGTGTTCTGCAGGACCCGCATCACCTCTCTGAGCGTCGCCGTCTCCAGGCCGAGAACGAAATCGAGGTAGAACTGGCGGTCCAGATCGGCGTCGGTGAAGCCGTAGGTGTGGTAGTCGAGCTCCGGGTGGTGCTTCTTGTCGCTCAACTCGAGCGGATCGAGCTTGGCGATCAGATGGCCGCGCACGCGATAGGCCCTGATCATCATGATCAGGCGCAGGTGATCGCGGATAAGCGCCTTCGTCGCCTCGTCGTCGAGCTGGCCCGAGACCAGCGGCACGTTGAGATTGGCGGGCTCGGCATAGCCACCGGACCGTGGCTGCAGCGCCGCCCGGGCGCGATTGAAGAGGGCGCGGTCCTCGGCATCCAGCCCGTCGAAATAGCTGCGCCAGCTGGGCTCGACGCTCGCGGGATCGGCCAAGTAGCCGGCATAGAGCTCCTCGATGAAGCTCGAATTGCCGCCGTAGAGAAAGCTCGTCTGCTCCAGCTCTTTTCGCGTCGCCATCGCTTGTCGCACCCTCCCTCTAGACGCCCGGGGAAGAAATCGTGGCCCCTGAGCGCCCGTCTTTCGGCCGAGCCCGACGGGGCCCGGCCCAGCTTTACGCCTTGCCGAGCGCCTCGACCATGGCCTTGCCGATGGTTGCCGGGTTTTCCGCGATCACGATCCCGGCGCTGCGCATCGCCTCGAGCTTCTCCTCCGCACCCCCCTTGCCACCGGAGATGATCGCGCCGGCATGGCCCATGCGACGGCCCGGCGGTGCGGTGCGTCCGGCGATGAACCCGGCGACCGGCTTCTTCACCCGGCTCTTGGCGAGGAATTCGGCGGCCTCCTCCTCGGCCGTGCCGCCGATCTCGCCGATCATGATGATGCCCTGAGTCTCGTCGTCGCCGAGAAAGAGCTCGAGCGACTCTATGAACTCCAAGCCCTTGACCGGGTCACCGCCGATGCCGATGCAGGTCGACTGGCCGAGCCCGGCCGCGGTCGTCTGCGCCACCGCCTCGTAGGTCAAGGTGCCCGAGCGCGAGACGATGCCGATCTTGCCGGGCTTGTGGATGTGCCCCGGCATGATGCCGATCTTGCACTGGTCCGGGGTGATGACGCCCGGGCAATTGGGCCCGACCAGGATGGACTTCGAGCCTATCATCGCCCGCTTCACCTTGATCATGTCGAGCACCGGGATGCCCTCGGTGATGCAGACGATCAGGCCGATTTCCGCCTCGAGCGCCTCGAGGATGGCATCCGCCGCGAACGGTGCCGGGACGTAGATGACACTGGCATCGGCAGCGGTGCCGGCCTTGGCGTCGGCCACGGTGTCGAAGACCGGCAGGCCCAGATGCTCCTCCCCGCCCTTGCCGGGGGTGACACCGCCGACCATCCGGGTGCCGTAGGCGATCGCCTGCTCGGAATGGAAGGTGCCCTGCGCCCCGGTGAAGCCCTGGCAGATGACCTTGGTCTCGTTGTTGATCAGAACGGCCATCAGCCTGCCCTCTCGACGGCGGCCACGATCCGCTTGGCGGCGTCCGCCAGATCGTCGGCCGGGGTGATGGAAAGACCGGAGTCGCTCAGGATCTGCTTGCCGAGATCGACATTCGTCCCCTCCAGCCGAACGACCAGCGGCACGTTCAGATTGACCTCGCGGGCCGCGGCCACGACCCCCTCGGCGATCACGTCGCAGCGCATGATGCCGCCGAAGATGTTGACCAGCACGCCCTCGACGTTGGGGTCGGAGAGCAGGAGCTTGAACGCCGCGGTCACCCGCTCCTTGGTCGCCCCGCCGCCGACGTCGAGGAAGTTGGCGGGCTCGCCGCCGAACAGCTTGATGATGTCCATGGTCGCCATCGCCAGCCCGGCGCCGTTGACCATGCAGGCGATGTTGCCGTCGAGCTTGATGTAGTTGAGTTCGTGGCGCGACGCCTCGATCTCCTGGGAGTCCTCCTCGTCGAGATCCCTGAGATCGACGATCTTGGGCTGGCGGTAGAGGGCGTTGCTGTCGAAGTTCATCTTCGCGTCGAGGGCAATGATGTCGCCCGAGCCGGTCACCACGAGCGGGTTGATCTCGACCAGGCTGGCGTCGCGCTCGACGATACAGCGATAGAGCCCGAGCATGAAGGCCACCGCCTTCTTGACCGCATTACCCTCGAGCCCGAGGCCGAAGGCGAGCTGGCGGCCGTGGAAGGGCATGAAGCCGGTGACCGGGTCGATCGCCACCTTGACGATCTTCTCCGGCGTCTTGGCCGCCACCTCCTCGATCTCCACGCCACCCTCGGTGGATGCCATGAAGGTGATGCGCGAGGTCGCCCGGTCGATCACCGCACCCAGATAGAGCTCGCGGGCGATGTCGCAGCCGTCCTCGACATAGACCCGCTTGACCTGACGGCCTTCGGGGCCGGTCTGGTGGGTGACCAGCGTCATGCCGAGGATCTGGTCGGCCAGCTGCCGGACCTCCTCGATCGAGCGGGCGAGCTTGACGCCGCCACCCTTGCCGCGCCCGCCGGCATGGATCTGCGCCTTGACCACCCAGATCGGGCCACCGAGCGCGCGGGCGGCCTGCTCGGCCTCCTCGGGCGTGTAGGCCACCCGACCCTCGAGCACCGCCACGCCGTAATCGGCGAGCAGCGCCTTGGCCTGGTATTCGTGAATATTCATTCGCTCGGATCCTTCCCGGGCCTAGAGCTGGACCGCCGCACAGAGTTCCTTGACCGCGGCCACCGACTTGTCGAAATTCGCCTGCTCGTCCGGCTCGAGCTTGACCTCGACGATCCGCTCGACACCGCCGGCCCCGATCACCACCGGCACGCCGACATAAAGATCGCTCACCCCGTACTGCCCGGTGAGATGCGCAGCACACGGCAGCACTCGCTTCTTGTCGAGCAGGTAGCTCTCGGCCATGGCGATCGCCGAGGAGGCGGGCGCGTAGAAAGCCGAGCCGGTCTTGAGGAGACCGACGATCTCGGCCCCGCCGTCGCGGGTGCGCTGGACGATGGCCTCCAGCCGCTCCTGCGTCGTCCAGCCCATGTCGACCAGGTCGGGCAAGGGGATGCCGGCGACCGTGGAGTAGCGCACCGAGGGCACCATGGTGTCGCCGTGACCGCCGAGCACGAAGGCGGTGACGTCCTCGACCGACACCTTGAACTCGTCAGCGAGAAAATGGCGAAAACGGGCACTGTCGAGGACACCGGCCATGCCGACGACCTTCTCCGGCGGCAGGCCCGAGACCTTCTGCATCGCCCAGACCATGGCATCGAGCGGGTTGGTGATGACGATGACGAAGGCGTCGGGGCAGTGCTGCTTGATCGCCTCGCCCACCGTTTTGACGATGCCGGCATTGGTGGCGATCAGGTCGTCGCGGCTCATCCCGGGCTTTCGGGGAATGCCGGCGGTGACGATGACCACGTCGGCACCCGCGATCGCGGCGTAGTCGTTGCTGCCCTCGAGCTTCGCATCGAACCCTTCGACCGGTCCGGCCTGGGCGAGATCGAGCGCCTTGCCGGCGGGCATCCCCTCGGCGACGTCGAAGAGCACGATGTCACCGAGCTGCTTCAGGCCGGCCAGGAGGGCCAAGGTGCCGCCGATCTGGCCGGCTCCCACGAGTGCGATCTTGTGGCGTGCCATGACGTCGAGAACTCCCCCTCTGCCCGCTGCTTGCCGCGATGTCGCATCACTGTGTACCGGTTGAGTCGCCGGCCATCAAGCCGACCCCGATGTCGCAGGGGGAGCGGGTCCTGAAAAGAAAAACCGGCACCCGCGGGTGGCGGATGCCGGTTCGACTTCGCGCGGACCGAGGTCCGTGGCGGACGAGACGTTCAGGCGACCTGCGCGTCGTTGTCCGAGGTGATGACGAAGGTCGACGGGTCGGTCGCAGCGGTCACACCGGTCGGATCGACCAGCCGGGCGATGTCGACGAAGCGATGGTTGGTGCCGGGGCCGTCGAGATCGACCTGGACGAGGAAGTCCTTGCCGTGCTGCGTGGTCTGCAGGAACTGATCGAGATTGCCGGGGTCGATATCGCTGTCGCGGAACAGCAGGCTGAGATCGAGCCGATCGCCTTCGGTCGCGTTGAAGTTGCGAATGGTGTCCTTGCCGTCCGAAAGACCGGTGATGCGCACGAGATCGACGCCCGGGCCGGTGCTCAGGTTGATCTGGTCCGGCTGCGGCCCGCCGGAGAGGATGTTGTCACCGGGGCCTCCGACGATGATGGTGTCCTTGCCGTCGCCACCGTCGATGAAGTCGTCACCGCTGCGCCCGTCGATCCGATCGTCGCCACCGCGGCCGCTGATGACGTCGCGGCCGTCGCTGTCGGGATCGGTCACCGAAGTGCCGTCGAT
>SLRI01000160.1 GCA_007131045.1 Rhodospirillales bacterium | reverse complement strand
TCGGTGTAGGTACCACCGGCTACGTTCTGGCCGCCGATGATCCGGCCATAGACCGGAATACTGCCCGAATCCGGGACCAGGAGCATCTGCTGCAGGGCATCGGCGCCGGTGCCCCAGACCTGGCTGCGGCTCGAGTTCTTGAAGAGTTGGTAGTTCAGCGTCGAATCGCCGTTCGACATCCGGCGGTTGGCGACGTTGCCGCCGACGCCGCCGTCGAGGGCAATGGTGAGCGTGCCGGCGGCACAGCCGTTGTAGCTGATGGAGCCTTGCGCATCGAGCGCCGCCTGCTGGCCGGCGCTGTAGGTGCCGAAATCGATGGTGCCGCCGGCGATCGTGCAGGCTTCCTGAACGGTGACCTTGACCGTCAGGACATCGGTGTCGGTGCCTGCGGCGGCGGGGGCTGCGGCGAAGGCGACCACAGCGGCAGCGAGGAGCAGGCGGGATTTCCAGGACGCGAGCATTTGAGAGTCCCTATTCTTGGCGCCACGCGGCGCTTCAGGCGTTCACGAGCGGCGCCGTTGCCGTTCGTCATGGCCGGGACTGTAGCTTTTCGGCTGTTAACGGCCGGTTAACGCAAGCGCGATTTTTACCATCATGGCGGCAGATTCGCCGCTCAGTCGAGGCCGAACAGGCGGTCGCGCTGCTGCAGGTAGTTGGCGGTGGCATCGAACGGCTGGACGTCGAGATCGAGCCCGGCCACGGTGAGTTCGCCCACGGCCGACTTCAGCTGGTAGGTGGCGACGATCCACTCCCGCCGCGCCCGCACCAGATTGACCTGGGAGTCGAACAGTTCCTGTTCGGCATCGAGCACGTCGAGCACGGTCCGCTGGCCGACCATGGCCTCCTCCTCGACCCCGTCGAGGGCGATCTGGTTGGCCCGGACCTCCTCCTCGAAGGCATCGATCGCGGCGCGGGCCGCGGATACCCTCTCCCATGCCGTGGTGACCGAGCGCTGCACGCCCCTGAGCGTATCCTCGAGGTCGCTGCGCCGCGCCTCGACGGTTTGCCGGGTCTGGCGCACCCGCGAGCGATCGGCGCCGCCCTGGAACAGCGGGATCGAGACCTGAACCCCGATCCGCGCCTCGTCGCGGCGATCGATGGTCCGGCTCTCGTTCTGCTGGTAGCGGAGGTTGCCGGTCAGATCGACGCTGGGCAACAGATCGGCGAAGGCGACGTCGACCCCTTCACGCGCCGCCTGGAGGCGGAAGGTAGCCGTGGTGATGTTCGGGTTGCGGGCGGCGAGCGCCTGCGCCTCGGCCTCGCTCGTCGGCAAATCCGGGAACGCCTCGGGGTCGGTGAGCATCCCGGGATCGATGCCGACCACGTCACGGTAGAACGCCGTGGAGGCGGCGAGATCGGCGCGAGCCGTCTCGATATCGGCGCGCGCGCGGGCGAGCCGGGACTCCGCCTGGGCCACGTCGGTGCGCGCCACCTCGCCCACCTCGAATCGATCGCGGGTCGCCTGCAACTGGCGTTGGATGCGCTGCTCGGTGGAGATCGCGATCTCCAGGACGGCGCGGTCGCGCCAGGTCGAGGTGTAGGCGTCGACCACGTCGAACAGCACCTGCTGCTCGGTGGCGAGGAGGAAGGCCCGCTCGGCGCGGACGTCGTTCTCGGCTCGGCGCACCCCGGCCCGGATGCCGCCGCCGGCATAGAGCGGCTGGCGGAGCGAGAGGTTGACCCCGCCGACCACCCGGTCGTCGCGCTCAGTGACATCGGTGTCGCTGGTGACGGCATCGACATTGCCGTCGAGGAACACCCGCGGCCGACCCGCGGCGAGCGCCTGGGGCACCGCCTCGTCGGTGGCCCGCAGCGTCGCCCTTCCGCCCTCGAGCCGCGGGTTGTTGAGGTAGGCCGAGATCAAGGCCTCGGGCAGCGTATCGGCGCCGCCCGGGGCACTCGAGAGACCGGCAGACAGCAGCAGCGCCGCAACGATCGAGCCGTGCGCAGCCGCACGGCCGAGGCTCCATTTCGTCAAACCCCGTCTCCCGTTCTCTCCACCAGCCAGTAGCCGCGACCACCGCCGACGGTCCCGGCCGGTGGTGATCGAAGCTCTAGCATGACGAAGTTAGGGTGCGGGCAGCCTACCTGGCAAGCGGCGGCTGCGATTCGGCGCCGCGAATCAGCAACATGCAGAGGTCTTGTTGGCATCCTGCAACAGCCGGGTATGCCAAGGCTCTGTGCTTGCGAACGCTCCGGCCTTCACCCAATCTGGAAACGTCCCGCCAGCATAGAAGATGAAGTGTACCCGGATGCGCAAGATCATCCATGTCGACATGGATGCGTTCTACGCCGCGGTCGAGGAGCGCGACGATCCGAGCCTCTGCGGCCGGCCGATCGCGGTCGGCGGCGGGTCGGCGCGCGGCGTGGTGATGACCGCGAGCTATGCCGCCCGCGCCTTCGGCGTGCGCTCGGCGATGCCCGGCGCCCGGGCGGCCCGGCTCTGTCCCGACCTCGTCTTCGTCCAGCCGCGCTTTGCCGTCTACAAGGCGGTGAGCCGCGAGATCCGGGCGATCTTCGCGCGCTGGACCGAGCTGGTCGAGCCCTTATCCCTCGACGAGGCCTATCTCGATGTCACCGAGCCCCTGACCGGGCCGGCCCCGGCCATGATCATCGCCAGCGAAATCAAGGACGCGATCCGCGCCGAGACCGGCCTGACGGCCTCGGCCGGGGTCGCCGTCAACAAGTTCCTGGCCAAGCTCGCCTCGGACATGGAGAAGCCCGACGGGCTCTGCGTCATCCGGCCGAAGGACGCGATGCGGGTGCTCTCCGGCCTGCCGATCGGCCGCTTCCACGGCGTGGGGCCGGCCACCGCACGGCGCCTCGAAGCTGCCGGGATCGCCAACGGTGCCGATCTCCAGGCCCTGACGGAAGCCGAGGCGATCCGCCGGCTGGGCCGTCAGGGCGGGCATTTCTGGCGACTGGCGCATGGCATCGACGAGCGCCCGGTGGAGACCGGGCGGGATCGCAAGTCGCTCAGCGTGGAGACGACCTTCGCCCGTGATCTCAATGGCTTGCCGGCGTTGGATCAGGCGGTGGACGGATTGGCCGAAGAGTTGGCGAGGCGGCTGGCGCAGGCCGGCTTTCGCGCCACCACCGTGACCTTGAAGATCAAGAGCCACGATTTTCGCCTGACGACGCGGCAGACGACGCTCGCCCGACCGCCGGATGGGGCAGCGGTGCTGGCCGAGGCCGGCCGCCACCTGTTGCGCCGCGCCCCGATCGACTCCCCGGTGCGGCTCTTGGGTCTCGGCGTCGGCGGCATCACCGCCAGCACCACGCAACTCCATCTGCCCCTCGACGACACCTACGAGACCACCGACAGAAAGTAACGGTGGGGCGTGGGGAGGCGGTGCCTCCCCACATGCCTTCCTTTCGCCTCAGTGCGCGCCCAAGGCCGCGATGATCAGGAGTGCTACGATGTTGATGACCTTGATCATCGGGTTCACGGCCGGGCCCGAGGTGTCCTTGTAGGGGTCGCCCACGGTGTCGCCGGTGATCGCCGCCTTGTGCGCCTCCGAGCCCTTGCCGCCGTAGTTGCCCTCCTCGATCAGCTTCTTGGCATTGTCCCAGGCACCGCCACCCGAGGTCATCGAGATGGCGACGAAGATGCCGGTCACGATCGTGCCCAGCAGCATCGAGCCCAGGGTGGTGAAGGCCTCGGCCTGGCCGGCGGCGAAGAAGACCGCGAAGTAGACGACGATCGGCGAGAGGACCGGCAACAGCGACGGGATGATCATTTCCTTGATCGCGGCCTTGGTGAGAAGGTCGACCGCCCTGCTGTAGTCGGGCTTCGAGGTGCCGGCCATGATCCCGGCATTCTCGCGGAACTGCCGGCGCACCTCCTCGACGATGGCACCCGCCGCCCGGCCCACGGCCTGCATGCTCAAGGCGCCGAAGAGGTAGGGGAGCAGGCCACCGAGGAAGAGGCCGACCACGACATAGGGATCGGAGAGGGTGAAGGAGAGGTTGAGATGCGGGAAATAGTGGGTGATGTCCTGGACATAGGCGGTGAAGAGCACCAGGGCTGCGAGACCGGCCGAGCCGATGGCGTAGCCCTTGGTCACGGCCTTGGTGGTGTTGCCCACCGCATCGAGCGCGTCGGTGGTCTCGCGCACGCTGGCCGGCAGATCGGCCATCTCGGCGATGCCGCCGGCATTGTCGGTGACCGGGCCATAGGCGTCGAGCGAGACGACGAGGCCGGTCATCGCCAGCATGGTGGTGGCGGCCACACCGATGCCGTAGAGGCCGGCGGAGAAGTAGGAGAGCAGGATGCCGGCGCAGATGACCAGGACCGGCAGGGCCGTGGCCTCCATCGAGACCGCGAGGCCCTGGATGACGTTGGTGCCGTGACCGGTGGTGGACGACTTGGCGATACTCTGCACCGGGCGGTAGTTGGTGCCGGTGTAGTACTCGGTGATCCACATCAACGCTCCGGTCACGCCGAGGCCGATGATGGTGCAGTAGTAGGCCTGCCGGCCGCCGAACTCGGCGATGACGTTGCCCGCGACCACGGCCTCGTAGCCCGAGCCGGCGAAGCCGATGACCAGCCAAGTGGCCGGAATGAGGGCCACGACCGAGATGCCGGCGGCACCCCAAAAGCCCTTGTAGAGGGCCCCCATGATGTTCTTCTTGGGGCCGAGCTTGACCAGGAAGGTGCCGGCGATCGAGGCCAGGAGGCAGACCCCGCCGATCACCAGGGGGTAGAGCATCAGCGAGAGGGCCTCCGCCCCGCTGAAGAAGATCGCACCCAACAGCATGGTGGCGACGACGGTGACCGCGTAGGTCTCGAAGAGGTCGGCCGCCATGCCCGCACAGTCGCCGACGTTGTCGCCCACGTTGTCGGCGATGACGGCGGGATTGCGCGGGTCGTCCTCGGGAATGCCGGCCTCGACCTTGCCGACCAGATCGGCGCCGACATCGGCACCCTTGGTGAAGATGCCGCCGCCGAGACGGGCGAAGATGGAGATCAGCGAGGCGCCGAAGCTGAGGCCGACCAGGGCCTCGAGGATGGTGCGCTGGTCGATGCCGATGATGAGCAGGATGCCATAATAGACGGCGACCGAAAGCAGGCCCAGGGCCACGACCAACATGCCGGTGACGGCACCCGCCTTGAAGGCGACGTCGAGGCCGGCGGCCAGCCCGTTCTCGCCCGAAGCGGCCTGGGTGGTCCGGACGTTGGCCTGGACCGAGACGTTCATGCCGATATAGCCGGCGAGGCCCGAGAGCACCGCACCGATGACGAAGCCGATGCCCACGGCAAAGCCGAGGAACAAGGTCAAGAGGACGACGATGATGACGCCGACGATGGCGATCGTTCGGTATTGGCGGTTGAGGTAGGCGGTGGCCCCTTCCTGGATGGCGGCTGCGATCTCCTGCATCCGCTCGGTGCCGGTCGGCAGCTCGAGGATGTCGGCGCGGGTCTTGATGCCGTAGGCGACGCCCGCCCCACCGCAGCCGATCACGACGATCAGCAGAAACCACTCGAAACCGGTCATATCCCCTCATACCCCCCGAAAAAATGGCCCGACCGGACGATCGGGCACTGACGAACCGCTGAACTGGCGAACCGCTTTGCTGGCGTGTCGAGAAACGCGAGCGAACTAACGCGCGGGTTCTCTTAGCGTCGCGACCCAAGTCTGTCCATGGACATGCCGGTCAGGATGTCAGCGGTGGCCACTGTCTCGATCCGCGAAACAATACGTTTGCCCGCCGACCATTTGCCCGGCGGCCGGAAGCGCCAATTCCGGCAGGTCGTCCACAAATCTGGAGTATTTACGCATGTCGCTTTTCGATTACCGCCCGGTTGCGCCCGCCGCCGCCATCGCCCTCGGCATCGGCCTGATCGCCCAGCCGCTGGCCGCCGCCGACAGCTTCGGCTTCGACCACGACCATACCGAGATTCTGTTCTCCTACGACCACCTCGGCAACAGCCGGGCCTACGGCAATTTCCGCGAGTTCGACGGCGAGGTCTTCCTCGACCGTGACGATCCCGCCAACAGCAGCATCGACCTGACCATTACGGCCGCCAGCATCGACAGTGGCGTTGCGGCCTTCGACACGCATCTGAAGAGCGGCGATTTCTTCGAGGTCGAGACCTATCCCCAGATCACCTTCGCCAGCACCGCGGTCGAGCCGACCAGCGACACGACGGCGCGGGTCACCGGCGATTTGACGATCAAGGAGCACACCCGCGAGGTCGTCCTCGACGTCACCCTGAACTATCTGGGCGAGCATCAGCTGGCCCCGTTCGTCCCGGACTATGCCGGCATGGAGGTCGCGGGCTTCTCCGCCACGACCACGCTGTTGCGCAGTGATTTCGACCTCGACATGCTGGTGCCGCTGATCGGCGACGAGGTGACGTTGATCATCGAGACCGAGCTGCTGCGGCCGCTGAACGGCACCAACTGAACTGGCTTTCGTCGCGAGATCGGTTATGCGTCTGACCAACAGCGAAGCGGGCTATGGCCTCGTCCATTGGGCGATTCACTGGGCGACCGTCGGGCTCGTCTTCTGGCTCTTCTATCTCGGCTGGACCATGACCGATCTGCCGGTGAGCCCGCAGAAGTTCCAGGACTACGCGCTGCACAAGTCGCTCGGGCTCACCGTCCTGGTGCTGGTGGCTGTGCGCCTCGTCTGGCGCCGGCTCAATCCGCTGCCGCCGCTGCCCGACGGGATGAAGCGGCACGAGACGATCCTCGCCAAGACGACGCATCACGGGATCTACGTGCTGCTGTTCT
>SLRI01000283.1 GCA_007131045.1 Rhodospirillales bacterium | reverse complement strand
TTCCACAGCTCATTGGCCTACCCCGACCTCGTCACCGCCGGCGTCGGCACGGCCCATCTCGGCACCTCCTCGGTCCGCTACGTGATCGGCATCTTCAAGAACGACGAGACCCTGGCCTCGGCCGAAGGCCACTTCGTCCACGTCTTCGTCGAGCGCGCCACCCAGCGGCCGACCGCGATCCCGCCGCAAATCCGCGCCACCTTGGAACGCCACCGCCTGATTGAGCAGGCCTGACCCCGACTGAGCTTGCCTCACCCGGCCGGGCCCGCTAAAACCCGCCGCATCATCAGGGAGCGAGGCCGTTGAGCGAGCGCAGCCGAATCCGCATCAACCTCGCTCAATCCGAGCTCGAGGTCGAGGGAACGGAAGATTTCATCCAGGGCTTCCGCCCGCAGATCGAGGCATTGCTCGACCGGCTGCCCGAGGCCCAGGTCACCACCCGCCCGACCCCGGCAGCCCCGACGCCCAAGCCGGCCCCCTCGCCCACCGCACCCGCCAAGCTCGACCTCCCCCCCTTCGGCGAATACCTCCACTACCTGCCGCAGAGTGCGACCGAGGTCGACCGCATGCTCGCCGCCGGCTTCTACCTCCAGCAACTCTCCTCCGACGACAGCTTCGCCACCGGCGACGCCAACAAACGCCTCGCCGAGCACGGCATCAAGGTCGGCAACGCCTCGCAATGCGTCCGCCAATCCCTGGCCGCCCGCCGCGTCTTCAGCGTCCAGCGCGGCCGCTTCCGAGTGTCGCAACAGGGGCGGAGCTATCTCAAGCAACTTACCAACGGGGCTATTCCGGAATAGAAGAAGAAAGTATCGGGGAGGCAGCGCCTCCCCGGGCCCCTCCGTTATTTTGGGTTGGTGGCTTTTGTCAGGGGGTTGGGCTAGGATCGGGCGACAAGCTAGTCGGAGTGAGTTCATGCGCGAACGAAGCGCGACTCGAATCAGCTCCGACCCTGCCATCATGATGGGCAAGCCCGTGATCAAGGGCACCCGAATTCCGGTCGAACTGATCCTCCGCAGGCTCGGAGCAGGCGACAGCGAGCAACAGATTCTCGCCGACCACCCGCACCTCACGATCGAGGACATCCGCGCGGCCCAGGCTTTCGCCGATCGTGTCCCACGCCTCTTTTGACGCGCCACCACCCCCAAAAAATTCCGAGGGGGCGTGGGGGAAATCATTTCCCCCACCTCTTCCCTTGACCTGACCACAGCTCCGTCGTAACGGGGTGGCATGAGCATGGCCCGCCAGGTGCTGCGAATTAGCCGCCCGGTCTCGCGTTGAGACCGGGTCTGGGCGTTTTTTCGTGTCATCACCTGGCGGGTAGTATCCCATGTCGACTTTTTGTTTCTCCGTTCATTCGGATGCCGATCCGGCGGCTTTGCCGCGGGTTCTCGAGGTTTTTGCTCTTCACGGCTTCGTGCCGGACCAGTGCCATGCCAGCCGCACCGGTGGTTTCGCCGATGAGTTGGTCGTGGACTTGCAGATGAGCGAGATCGATGCGGCGCAGGCGGCGCTCCTGGCCAAGCGGCTCGGCCGGGTGGTTTCGGTCACCGGTGTGTTGTTCTCCGAGAAGCGCCGATGGATCGCCGCCTGAGCGGTACGGCCCTGCTGCTCGCCGGCTGGCTCGCAGCGCCGGGATCGGCTGCGGCTGCAACTCTTTGTGAGAGAATGGCCGATCCCGAGCAACTGGGTCTGGGCTGCAGCATGGCGGCGGATGATGGTTTGCGCGCGATCGTCCAGGCCGAGGAGGGGGCGTTTCGGGCCTTGAGCCGCCTTTCGCTGCGGCCGCTCGATCGGCGGGCGGACGCGCTCGCCTGGGAGGACCCCGAGGCCTGGCTCGAGCGGCAGATGATCCTCGATCTCGACCGTGTCGCCGATGCCGTGCGCGAGCTGGGCGAGGACCCGGACAGCCCGTTCGCCGGCGAGATGTTCCGCCGCGCGATCGCGTCTCTGGTCGCCGGCCTCGAGGGCTTGAGCCGGCTGCCGCTCGCGGCCTGTGGCGACGGGCCCAGCGAGAGCGAGCTCACCTGCCGGTTCGGGGTCGAGCCCGTGGGCCTGATCGTCAAGGTCGTGCTGCTGGCCGATGACGACAGCCGCCACGCCGCCAATATCCGGACCTTCAACGAAGAGCGGCTGAGGCATTTCACGGCGATCGCCAACTCGTTCGACGGGTCTTGAACGGCCCGGTCAGTCGCCCTCGGGCGGCTCGGGCTCCGGGCTGAAGTCCTCGTCGTCGTCGATCTCGACCGCCGGCACCGCATAGGCGCCGTCGAGCCAGCGGCCGAGATCGAGATCGCGGCAGCGGGGCGAGCAGAACGGCCGATAGCGCATGACCATGGGCTTGGCGCAGTTGGGGCAACGCCGCCGGCGCCGGGCGGGGATCGGCTGGGCCTCGCGCTCGCTGGTCACGCTGTCACCCGGCCGCTGCCGCCACAAGCGGCACAGATCCGCATCATCGCCCGGACGGGCTGGCCGCCGCGCCTCGCCCGGCTGATCTGGACGATGCCCAAAGGTGACATCGGATAGATCTGGACCGGCAGCGGATCGTCGCGAAACGCCCGCTCGAGCGCCTGGGCGAGGCGCTGCTGTTGCTGCTTGCCGCGAAGATCGACGAAATCGACGATCAGCGTGCCGCCCAGATTGCGCAGCCGGACCAGCCGGCCGATGACGGCAGCAGCCTCGAGATCGACCTCGAGCGCCGGCCGGCCGCCGCCGTCGACGTCGATCGCCACACAGGCCGCGGTCTCCTCGACGATCAGCCGGCCGCCGCCGGGCAGCGCCACCTCGGGTGCTACGGCCTCGGCGAGCGCGTCGGCCACGCCGCTGGCGGCGAAGGCACCACCGCCGCTGCCGCCCAGAACCTCGAGCTCGGGGCGGAGCGCTTCGGGCAGGCCCTCGAGCAGCCGACGCACCTCGGCGCGGAGTGCGTCGTCGGCGAGGACGAGCCGGGACGGGCCGAGCTCGAGCCCGCGCCAGAGCAGCCGGGACATCGGGCTCGGCCCGAAGCCGAGCGGCCCGGGCCGCCGGTCGGCAGCCTTCGGCCGCTGCCGCAACTGCCGCCAGCCTTCGACCAGTTCGCCGAGCTGGGCTCCGAGCGTCGCCTCGTCCAGCGCCAGGGCCAGCCGCCGCACGACCAGCCCGCCCTCGCCGCCGGCTGCCTGCAACAGCCGGCGACCCAGCGCAACGGCCGCCTCGCGGTCACTCGGGCGGATGCCGCGCGCCGCCGTGACCGCATCGCCGTACGGCCGGTAGACGAGGCTTTGGCCCTCCAGCCGGAGGTCGGTGGTGAACCGGGCGCCCTTGTCGCCCTCGGCCGCGCGCACGCCCTGGACGATCAGCCACTCGCCGTCGTCCAGGCAGTGCTTGATCGAGACCTTCTTCGAGAGGCCACGGCGAAACCGCGCGTCCTTGCCGACGATGAACCCCGGCCGCGGGTCGCCGTGGTCGAGGAAGGCGCCGTCGACGGCGGGCTCGATGCCGCTCACCCGGGCGAGAAACAGCCGGTCCTCGATGGCGGCGGCGCTGCGCTCGACGCTCCAGAGATCGGTGAGCGCGCCGTCCGCGACGATCGCCATGGCGAGCGTATCGCCCCCGGACTCGCCTCCGGCGTGGGCGACCGGCTCGACCACGAGCTCGATGGTCATGGCCGCCGCCGCCAGCCGAGCCCCTCGAGCAGGCCCAGCGTCTCGACCAGCGGCAGCCCGACCACGTTGGCATAAGAGCCGTTGATCCAGGGGATGAAGGCCGCGGCCCGGCCCTGGATCGCATAGCCACCGGCCTTGCCCTGCCACTCGCCGCTGGCGAGGTAGGCCGCGGTTTCACCCGGCGCCAAGCGCTTGAAGCGCACCTGGGTGGTGACGACACGGGCGACGAGGCGGCCTTGCGGCGTCACCACCGCGATGCCGCCGTGCACCCGGTGGCGGCGGCCGGACAGGAGCTCGAGGCACCAGGCGGCGGTCGCCTCGTCGGTCACCTTGGGCAGGATCCGCCGGCCGCAGGCGACCACCGTGTCGGCGGCGAGCACGTAAGCCAGGGCGTCGGGGTCCAGGGCGTCGGGGCCCGGGGCATCGAGCCGCTCGGCCACCGCCCGCGCCTTTTCGGCTGCCAGGCGCTCGGCGTGGCGGTGCGGCAGCTCGCCCTTGCCGATCGTCTCGTCGATCTCGGGCACGATGATCCGGTCGGGCTCGATGCCGACCTGGCGCAGGAGATCGAGGCGGCGGGGCGATGAGGAGGCGAGAACGAGCAGGGGCTGGGACAAGAGGGACAGTTTCGAGTGGGTGGGAGGAGGCTGCGGTGGAAGCCGGCGCTCCTCATGAGCCGCGCCGGCCTGGGGGTCAAGGGGCTGGGCGTCAAAGCGCCGGCGTGGCGGTCGGCGGGAAGCGCTGGCGGATGCGGCGCAGGAGAAGGTCGCGGAGATCGCGATAGGCGTCGAGACGCTGCTCGCGCGAGCCCTCGACCAGGCTCGGGTCCGGCATGTGCCAGAACTCGAGATCGCAGGCATTGTTCCGGGTGAGCTCGACCGCCCGGTGCTGGGCCTCGGGCGAGAGCGAGATCACCAGGTCGAAATAGTCGTCGTCGAGCGCATCGAAGTCGCGGGTCCGGTGCCGCTCGAGATCGATGCCGAGCTCGTCCATGACCATGACGGCGAAGGGATCGACCGACCCACCGGCGCGCACCCCGGCACTCTGCACGAAGATCCGGCTGCCGTGCAGGTATTTGAGCAGCGCCTCGGCGATCGGCGAGCGGATCTGGTTCATCGTGCAGGCGAACAGCACGGACCCCGGCAGGTCGCGGCTCATCAACGGGTCGCTCGCCGGGCCTGGCGGGACATCGGCGGCTCAGCCACGCAGATGGAGGACGCAGACGAGGGTGAACAGGCGCCGCGCGGTATTGGCGTCCATCGTCACCCGGTCGGCCAAGGCGTCCTGGAGGATCTCCGCCCCTTCGTTGTGCAGGCCGCGCCTGGCCATGTCGATCGCCTCGATGCGCCCGGGCGCAGCCCCGCGTATGGCCCCGAAATAGCTCTCGCAGATCAAGAAGTAGTCCTTGATGACCCGTCTCAGCGGCCGCGCCGACAAGGTCAGCTCGATGGTCTCGCCGGCCGCGTTTTCGAGTGCGAAGACCAGGGTCGCGTCGCGCAGGCTCAAGAACAGCCGGTAGGGGCCGTTGCCGCGGTCTTTCAGCGCGAAGTTGTTGTCCTCGAGCAGGTCGAAAATCGCGACATTGCGCTCGTGCTCGATCTCGGGCGACCAGCGGGCGATGCTCTTCTCGTCGAGCTCGATCGCGGTGATCCGCTCGGGCGGCGGCGCCGCCTCGTCCGGCCGGTCGGGGGCGCTCATGAGCCGACCTCCCAGCGGCAGAGCTCCGGGCGCACCAGCCGGCTCACGCCGGCCGCCGGCGGTGGCCACCCCGTGGCTCAGGTCCGCGACGCAAGACCGAACTCCTCGGCGAAGTGGTCGCAGGGCGTCTTCACCGAACGGCGAGGCTCACCGAAATCCTCGAGCAGCGCGTCGATGCAGTCGCTGCGCAGCTGGATCTGCACACCCTCGTCGAAGACCAGCTCGAGGTGAAACAGATGCCGGTCGCCCGGGGCCGTGGCGATGGTCAAGAGCGAAAGCTCGCGGTCGAGATCGTCGGGGTCGAGCTGCCGGTGCTTGACCGCCTCGACACAATCGACCCGGAGCGCGCTCTGCACCTCGGTCAGGCCGTCGCAGCTGGTCGGATCAGCCTGCAGCTCGCGGCGGTAGCGGGTGAACGCCGCGATGAAGCTCCGCTCCTCGGGATCGAACACCATCTCGCGCAAGCTGATCCGCGCGTCCTGCAAGAGGGCCGCGATCACCGCCAGATCCTCGACGTCCTCGGCCCGCAGCCGCACCGCCTCGTCGGTTGCCACCTCGCTCATCACCTGCACCCGCTCCACCAGAACTCTTCCCTCGCGCGACATCGACCGAGCACCCGGCCGACCACGCCTCTCTCGCACCTATATGGAGGATAGGGCTCCAGACGCAAAGCCCGGCATCAGCTCACCGGCTGGTCGGCTTCAAGGCGGAGATTCCTCGTCCAGGTCTGGCCGACCAGCTGCCGGCCGAAGCTATGGTGCGGCTGCTCTTCGATCAGCTCGAAGCCGGCGGCCTCGTAGAGGCGGCGCGCCGCCGTCAGCACGTCGTTGGTCCAAAGGGTGAGCCGGTGGTAGCCCGCACCCTGGGCGAAGCGGAGGCATTCGCCGACCAGCTGGCGGCCGAGGCCGTGGCCGCGGGCGTTGGGCTCGACGTAGAGAAGGCGGAGCTTGGCGGTGGTATCGTCGTGTCGGACGACGAAGACCGCACCCACGATCTCGCCGTCCCGCTCGGCGATCCAGCAGCGCTCGCGGCCGGGCCGGTGGTCCGCGACATAGGCGCTGACGATCTGGGCGAGGAGTGCTTCGAAGGTCCAGTCCCAGCCGTATTCCAGGTTATAGAGGACGGCCTGGCGGTGGACGATCCAGCCGAGATCGCCCGGGCGGGGATCGCGCAGGACGAAGGGGCGGCTCTTCGGCGCATCGCCGAGCAGCCGGCGGATGCGGCGCATCGCCCCGGCGAGTGCCGCCTGCTCGGCCGCACCGAGCGGAGCCAGCAGCGATCGCACCTGGGCTGCGGCGGCACGGTCGAGCTCGGCGAAGACGGTGCGGCCGTGCGGCGTGAGGCCGAGGGCGCGGCGCCGCGCGTTGGTCGGGTCGGGCCGGCGCTCGATCAGGCCCTGGCGCCCGAGGCCG
>SLRI01000450.1 GCA_007131045.1 Rhodospirillales bacterium | reverse complement strand
CGGCGCCATCAGCGTCGCCATGATGATGTAGTTGGCGGTGGTCGGCACGCCGAGGCCGAGGATGATCGAGCCGATGGCGGTGAAGACCAGGGCCGCCCAGAGCTCGCCGCCGCTCAAGACCAAAAGGATCGACTGCATCCGCAGGCCGAGGCCGGTGAGCGTGATCACGCCGATGATGATGCCGGCCGTCGCACAAGCCGCCGAGATCGGGATCGCCTGGCGCGCGCCGTCGGCCAGGGCCTTGACGAGGTCGATGCCCCAGTCCGTCCAGGTCTTGGCGAAGATGCCGGAGAGGCTCGCTGGTGCCGCGGCCGGCTCGCCGCGCTCGCTGCCGGCGCGTTCACGCTCGAGCGCCTTCTCCACGTCGGCGAACGGGTTCTCGCCCCTGAACTGTGCCGAAACCGCCCGCCAGACGATGATGGTGTTCCTGGCGACCAGCGACACCAGCAGCGCCAGGGGGATCGACCAGAAGGCCGACATGGTGGGCGAGTAGCGCAGCCAGACCAGCATGAAGACGAGGCCGAAGATCGGGATCAGGAGGTAGGCCTGGCCGATGAAGGTGGGCCAGAAGCGCGAGAGCTCCTCTTTCGGCAGCCCGTGGATCTTGTGCTTGAGGCTGTGCATGTGGACGCAGAAGACCACGCCCGCGAGGTCGAGAATGGCCGGCAGGAGGGCCGCCTGGATGATCTGGACGTAGGGGATGCCGGTCATCTCGACCATGACGAAGGCGGCAGCGCCCATGACCGGCGGGACGAACTGGCCGGTCGTCGAGGCCGCACACTCGATGCCGCCCGCGGATTCCTTGCGAAAGCCCACCCGCTTCATCAACGGGATGGTCAGCGTGCCGGTGGTCGCGACGTTGGCGGTCGAGCTGCCGGAGAAGCTGCCCATCATGGCGGATGCCAGGACCGCGGCCTTGGCCGGCCCGCCCCGGTAGTGGCCGAGCCCGGACATCGCGAGCCGGGTGAGATAGTCGCTGATGCCGGTGCGCTGCATCACCGCACCGAAGAGGATGAAGAGGAAGACGAAGGTCGAGGCGACGGCCAGGGGAATGCCGAAGATGCCCTCGGTCGTCGGGTAGAGGTGGCGGATGATGCGCTCGGGCGTGTAGCCGCGATGCGCCAGGAGCTCCGGCATGTAGGGCCCGGCCCAGGCATAGGCGATGAACGCGAGGGCGATTGCCGGCAGCACCGGCCCGACGGCGCGGCGGGTGGCCTCCAGCAGCATGACCAGGGTCAACAGGCCCATGGCGAGATCGAGCCGGGTCTCGGCCCCGGCGCGCATCACCATGTCGAGGAAGTTGAGATAGAAATAGAGCGGGCCGACCACGGCGACGGCGGCCAGGGCCACGTCGATCGGGTGCAGCCGGGTTTTGTCCCAGCCGGCGGCCATCGGGTAGAGGAGGAAGATCAAGGCCAGCGCGAAGGCGAGGTGGACGGCCCGCAGGTTCTGCGCCGGCATCAGCCCGATGCCCGACTGGTAGAGCTGGAAGACCGAGAAGGCGACGGCGATCGCCGCGATGCCGAGCCCGACCCAGCCCGCGAGGTGGCGCTGCGGGGCGCCCTCGTCGACCTGGACCTGGTTCTGCTGGTTCATTCGGCGCCCCTGACTGCCGAGCGTGCGCCGGCGCGGCGGGCAGCGGCTCCCTCGCCACCTCTGCCCGCCGCCGACCGTGCGGCTTCGCGGTTGCCGCTACTGGTTGTCGTAGAAGCGCTCGGCGCCTGGATGCAGGTCGATCGGCATCGCGGTCTGGGCGGTATCCAGCGAGACGTCGCAGCCGCGGACATGCGTGTCGCAGAGCATCTCGAGGGTCCTGTCGTCGAACAGCACCTCGAGCATGTTCTCGACCAGGTCGGCATCGAGGTCGGCGCTGGCGACCAGCATCGCCTGCACGGTCACGGTCTCGACGTCGTCCTCGATGCCCGTGTAGGTGCCGCCCGGGATGGTGAAGTCGGCATAGAAGGGCCAGCGCTCGGCGAGCTCGTCCGCGCGGTCCGGGTCGACCCTGACGATGCCCAGATCCTCCGTCGCATCGAGGTCGATGACTGCCGCCGTGGGGATGCCGGCGGTCAGGAATGCCGCGTCGATCCGCCCGTCGCGCAAGGCATCGACCGACTCGCCGAAGGGCAGGAACTGCGGCGTGATGCCGGCATAGGTGATGTCGTGGATCTCCAGGATCTGCCGGGCGTTGGCCTCGGTGCCGCTGCCGGGTGCGCCGAGCGCCACGGTCCGCCCGGCGAGATCGTCGACGGTCTCGATGCCGGAGCCGGCGAGCGTGACGATCTGGATGACCTCGGGATAGAGCATCGCCATGCCGAGCGCCTTCTCGTGCGGGTCGTCCGCCTCGAACATCTCCTCGGCGTTGTGGGCGTAGCTCGCGATGTCGTTCTGGATCAGGGCCAGCTCCGCCTCGCCGCCTTCGAGCAGGCGGACGTTGACGACGCTGGCACCGGTGGATTCGGCGGTCACGGTGAGCCCGTCGACGCCCTCGGTCCAGGCCTGGGCCATCGCCCCGCCCAAGGGAAAGTAGACGCCGGCGACACCGCCCGTCGCGAGCGAAATCGCGGTCTGCGAGACGGCCGGGCCGGTGGCCGGCAAGGTGAGCGCGAGGGCCAGCGCACCGATCGTCGGGATGCTATGGTAGTTGGTCATGTGCTGCCTCCATGGTTGCCGAAGGGTTGCCAGGAAGCGCCGATGCCGAGCGTGACCGAGCGTTGCGGCAGCGGCACGATTTTTGAATATAGGAGCTTTTGTGACGTATGTCACACAGACAACGTACGGGGCGGCTCAACCGGCTTCGAGGCCGAAGCGCTCGACGATGCCCGGGTTGACGATACCGGCGTGCAGGAGGAGCAGCACGAGCCTGGCATCGAGGCTGTCGCCATGGTCGATCGCGGCCTCGATCCGGGCCTCCACGGCCTCTGCGGTGGCGAGATCGTTGGCGGCGGTGAAGTTGCTCGCACCGATCATGCAATAGGCGATGAGCTCGGCCGCAGCGGCATAGTCCACGGGCTCGGGCCTGCCGCGCTCGGCCTGCAACAGACGTACGGCGGTCAGCTGCACCGCATCCGGCACGAGCGCCGGATGCACGTCGACGGCCCTGAGCGCATCATCGAGCTGCCGCAGCTCCCGCGCCCGGCCGAACCTGCCGAGAAAACCGAACATGAAAGGCAGCCTAGAGCAGGAGCCGCCGGCTCGAAAGGCCCAGGGTCGACCATACCGAGTACCAACTTCCGTCGAGCTGTCCGCGATCCGCGTCGGGCCTGCCGTCATGCGCCGGCCCGACCACGGCGGTTGGGACATCAGCCTCTTGCGCGCCAGTCGCGCACTGCAAAACCCTTGGCTTTGTCACCCCTGAAGATCACGAAATCTCAAATGATTGAAATTGAGCACATCGAATTTCAATTTTTCGACCAAACCTGCCAATGGGCGGTCCACGGTGACGAGCAAAATGCCACGAGACAAGACAATCTTCAGCCCTGCATCGGTGAGCCCGAATCTCGAAAACACCGGATCGCTGACAATGGCCCGACTTTCGACGTACTCTTCGTTCGCCCGAAGCACCCATTTACCGAGTGCTGCCGTGATCCCGCGGATGCGCTCCCGATCACCGGCACGAACGAGATTCGAGACTTCTGTCACAATGCTGGGCATCGTGTAGAGTGCTGTTGCGGCATCTATAATTTCCTCTTTTAGCAATATGAAGTCTTCTTGCACAAATTCTTTCACCCCTCGCTCAATGCCAATGCTACGAGGCGCAACCTGCCCCACCAAGAACAGCAACAGCAGATTAGCATCGAGCAAAATACCCCTGGCTCGATACTTTTCAATTAATTTCTTGGCGCTCTCCTTCAAGATTAGGCCATCAGCATTTTTTTCATCGCACCGGTTTCTTCATCAATATAAAACTCTTTATAGGCGCGCTGCGTCTCATAAGACGTTTCGGGAAACAAATTCATACCACTCTTTTTTTTGATTGTTTTGCCAGTGTCAAAACCCACTGTTATTTTCCACTCCTTGTGGAGTTCGTCATACTCTACGGCTTCTAAACGAAGATCTTGCAGATCTTGAGGTTTATAGAGTTCGCGTGCATGCTCGAAAGCACGCTGAACGGCTTGCTTCACGTCAATAGCCATCGAACCGTTCCTTTCACTGTCAAAGCTTCACGTCGACCGGCAGAGCTTCTGACTTGCGGTGGCCGGCATCCTGCAGACAGCGTTGTCGTAAGCCCGGCGCCAAAATGCCTCCTTTCGGAAGCTACCACCGTCGCTCGACATGGCGCACCCTGAAAGAAAAGCTGGCCTGTCAGAAAAAGCGATGGAGCCCGAGCCGATTCGCCGCCTCCCCTTGCGCGTCGTCCTCAGATCCGCGCCGTTGTCCAGCGGCCGCCGTGTTCGCTGGATTCGACCACCGCCTCGATGAACTTTACGCCCTTCACGCCGTCGGTGACGGTGGGCAGCAGGTTGGTGGCGGGGTCGGGGTCGCGGGATTCGAGCTTGGCCCAGAGCAGCTCGGCGGTGTCGGAATAGATGTTGGCGAAGCCTTCGAGGTAGCCTTCGGGGTGGCCGGGCGGGATGCGGCTGACCCGGCCGGCTTCCGGGCCGGCACCGGCGCCGCCGCGGGTGATCAGGCGCTTGGGCTCGCCCAAAGGCGCGTGCCAGAGGTAGTTGGGATCCTCCTGCGACCATTCGAGGCCGCCCTTCTCGCCGTAGACGCGGAGCTTCAGGCCGTTCTCGTTGCCGCAGGCGACCTGGCTCGCCCAGAGCATGCCCCTGGCACCCTCGGCGAAGCGCAGCAGCACGCGGCAGTCGTCGTCGAGCCGCCTGCCCTCGACGAAGGTCGAGAGCTCGGCTGCGAGCTCGTCGATGTCGAGGCCGGTCACGAACGAGGCGAGGTTGGCGGCGTGGGTGCCGATGTCGCCGGTGCTGCCGGCCGGGCCCGAGCGGGCGGGGTCGGTGCGCCATTCGGCCTGCTTGAGCCCCTCCGTCTCGATCTTGGTGGCGAGCCAGTCCTGGGCGTATTCGGCCTGGACGACCCGGATTTTGCCCAAGAGCCCGGCTTCGACCATCGCCCGGGCCTGGCGGATCATCGGGTAGCCGGTGTAGTTGTGGGTCAAGACGAAGGCCTTGCCGGTATTGGCCACCAGTGCCTGCAAGGCCACGGCATCGGCGAAGGTGGTGGTCATCGGCTTGTCGCAGATGACCGGGATGCCGGCCTCGAGGAAGGCGAAGCAGGCGGCGAAGTGGACGTGGTTGGGGGTGACGATCGAGACCACGTCGATGCCGTCCTCGCGACCGGCCTCGGATGTGGCCATCTCCTCGAAGCTGCCATAGGTGCGGCCGGGATCGACCCCGAGTTCGATGCCCGAGGCCTTGGACTTCTCGGCGGTGCTGGCGAAACAGCCGGCCACCAGCTCGTAGCGGTCGTCCATCCGCGCGGCCAGACGATGCACCCCGCCGATGAAAGCCCCCTGCCCGCCGCCGACCATGCCGAGACGCAGACGTCGCTTGGCCATGAGCCATGCCCTCCGTTTCAGAGAAATGCGGGGGAAATGATTCCCCCCGCGCCCCCTCATGACTTCAAGTAATGGTGGGGCGCGGGGAGGATCATCCTCCCCGCATTCTTCTATTCTATCCCCAAAATCCGCTTGTTGGCCGCAGCATCGCTGCCGCCGGCGGCGAAGTCGTCGAAGGCCGTCTCGGTCACCCGGATGATGTGGTCCTCGATGAAGCCGGCCCCTTCGGCGGCACCTTCCTCGGGGTGCTTGAGGCAGCATTCCCACTCCAGCACCGCCCAGTGGTCGTAGCCGTAGGTGGTGAGCTTGGAGAAGACGGCCGCGAAGTCGACCTGGCCGTCGCCCAGCGAGCGGAAGCGCCCGGCGCGGTTCACCCAGTTCTGGTAGCCGGAATAGACCCCCTGGCGGCCGTCCGGGTTGAACTCAGCGTCCTTGACGTGAAAGGAGGTGATCTTTTCGTGGTAGATGTCGATGAATGCCAGATAGTCGAGCTGCTGCAGGACGAAGTGGCTGGGGTCGTAGTTGATGGTGGCCCTTTTGTGGTTGCCCACGGCCTCGAGGAACATCTCGTAGGTGATGCCGTCCATCAGGTCTTCGCCCGGGTGGATCTCGTAGCCGTAGTCGACGCCGCAGCTGTCGTAGTGGTCGAGAATCGGCTTCCAGCGGCGGGCGAGCTCGGCGAAGGCCTCTTCGATCAGCCCGGCCGGGCGGGGCGGCCAGGGGTAGAGGTAGGGGAAGGCGAGTGCCCCGGAAAAGCCGACATGTCTGGTCAGGCCCAGGTTCTTCGAGGCGGTGGCGGCGAGCTTCACCTGCTCCACCGCCCATTCCTGCCGCGCCTTCGGGTTCTTGTGCACCGCCGCGGGTGCGAAGGCGTCGAAGAGCTCGTCATAGGCCGGGTTGACCGCCACGAGCTGGCCCTGGAGGTGGGTGGAAAGCTCGGTGATGGTGAGGCCGTGGGCCGAACAGATGCCCTCGACCTCGTCGCAGTAGTCCCGGCTCTCGGCGGCCTTCTTCAGGTCGAACAGGCGGGAGTCCCAGGACGGGATCTGGATGCCCTCATAGCCGAGCGACGCGGCCCATTCTGCGATCGACTCGAGGCTGTTGAAGGGTTCCCGGTCGCCGGCGAACTGGGCGAGGAAGATGGCGGGGCCCTGGATGGTGGCGATGGCCATGGGTCGAACCTCCGAGTACGTTCAGCTGTTGTCCCAGCCACGGCGGACGAAGTCGTAGCCGAAGCTGTAGACTTCCTCGCGGCTGGGG
>SLRI01000637.1 GCA_007131045.1 Rhodospirillales bacterium | reverse complement strand
GGCGGCTGCGCGGTCGGATCGGTACCTTCGAATCGGTCGGCTGCCCGATCCTCCGCTAGCGGCACGGGACACCGGCAACGGGACAGGACACCGATGGAAGCCTATCTCTTGGACTACCTGCCCATCCTGATCTTTCTCGGCATCGCCATCGGCCTCGCCGCGGTGATCGTCCTGGCCTCGCTCGTGGTGGCGCGGCAGAAGCCGACGCCGGAGAAGCTCTCGGCCTACGAATGCGGCTTCGATCCGTTCGAGGATGCGCGCGGCCGGTTCGACGTGCGGTTCTATCTCGTGGCGATCTTGTTCATCATCTTCGATCTCGAGATCGCCTTTCTCTTTCCGTGGGCGGTCAGCCTCGGCAATGTCGGCCTCTACGGCTTCTGGTCGATGATGTTCTTTCTCGCCGTTCTGACCGTCGGCTTCATCTACGAATGGAAGAAAGGAGCGCTCGAATGGGAGTGAGCAGCCAGCTCGTCCGCGCCGACCGCCCCGACTCCGGCCCGGCCCCGACCAACCTCTTCGAGGATGCGAACAAGGGACTGAAGGACCAGGGGTTCTTCGTCACCGGCCTGAACGACCTGATCAACTGGGCGCGCTCGGGCAGCATGTGGCCGATGACCTTCGGTCTCGCCTGTTGCGCCGTCGAGATGATGCATGCGGCGGCCAGCCGCTACGATCTCGACCGCTACGGCGTGGTCTTTCGCCCGAGCCCGCGCCAGTCGGACGTGATGATCGTGGCCGGCACGCTCTGCAACAAGATGGCGCCGGCTTTGCGCAAGGTCTACGACCAGATGCCGGAGCCGCGCTACGTCTTGTCGATGGGCTCTTGCGCCAACGGCGGCGGCTATTACCACTACAGCTACTCGGTGGTCAGGGGCTGCGATCGGATCGTGCCGGTCGACATCTACGTCCCGGGCTGCCCGCCGACGGCCGAGGCCCTGGTCTACGGCATTCTGCAGCTGCAGAAGAAGATCCGGCGGACCGGCACGATCGAGCGCTGAGCCGCTCGGGCGGGTGGCGGGCGCCCGCCGGACGATAGAGGAGGGAACATGACGGCAGCGCCGCGAAGCGAGCTCGACGAGATGCTGACCGAGCTCCGGAGCTTGATCGAGAGCCAGCTCAACGACGATCTGCTGGAGGCGGCGATCGCCTACGGCGAGCTCTCGATCACCGTCTCGGCGACCACCCTGCCGCGGGTTCTGCAGTGGCTGCGGGACGACAGCAGCACGCTGTTCAAGGAGCTGATCGACATCTGCGGGGTCGACTACCCGGATCGCGAGCAGCGCTTCGATGTCGTCTATCACCTGCTCTCGCTGCATCACAACCAGCGGATCCGGGTGCGGGTGCTGACCGACGAGGCGACTCCGGTGCCCTCGGTCACCGGGCTCTTTCGCTCCGCCGGCTGGTTCGAGCGCGAGGCCTGGGACATGTACGGCATCATGTTCGCGGATCATCCGGATCTCAGGCGTCTGTTGACCGATTACGGCTTCGAGGGGCATCCGCTCAGGAAGGACTTCCCGCTCACCGGCTATGTCGAGATGCGCTACGACGAGGAGCAGCAGCGGGTGATCTACGAGCCGGTCAAGCTGCGCCAGGATTTCCGCAACTTCGATTTCCTCAGCCCCTGGGAGGGAGCGCAGGATCTGTTGCCGGGGGACGAGAAGGCCGAGGAGCGGGCCGGTTGAGCGGCCCATTGGTGCCCGGCTTGGCGCCCGGCAGAGCGAGGATGTGATGAACGAGGTCGATCTCAGGAGCTTCACGGTCAATTTCGGCCCGCAGCATCCGGCTGCGCACGGCGTGCTCAGGCTCGTGCTCGAGATGGACGGCGAGGTGGTCGAGCGCGCCGACCCGCATATCGGGCTCTTGCATCGCGGCACCGAGAAGCTGATCGAGTACCGGCCGTATCTGCAGAACATCCCCTATTTCGACCGGCTCGACTACTGCTCGATGCTCTGCCAGGAGCACGCCTACGTGCTCGCGGTGGAGAAGCTGCTCGGCGTCGAGGCGCCGGAGCGGGCGCTCTATATTCGCGTCTTGATGGACGAGATGACGCGAGTTCTCAACCATCTCTTGAACATCGGCACGATGGCGCTCGATTGCGGGGCGATGACGCCTCTGCTCTGGACGTTCGAGGAGCGCGAGAAGCTGATGACCTTCTACGAGCGGGTGAGTGGGGCGCGGATGCACGCCAACTACTACCGCTTCGGCGGGGTCAATCGCGATCTGCCCGCGGGGTTCGGCCAGGACGTTCTCGCCTGGTGCGACAGCTTCGAGGGGTTGTTCTCGGACATGGACAGGCTCTTGTCCGAGAACCGCATCTTCAAGCAGCGCACGGTCGATATCGGTGTGGTGACCGCCGAGGACGCGCTCAATCTGGGCTTTGCCGGGCCGATGCTGCGGGCCTCCGGCGTGCCCTGGGATCTCAGGAAGGCCGAGCCTTATGCGGTCTACGAGCGGATGGATTTCGACATTCCGGTCGGCAACAACGGTGACTGCTGGGACCGCTATCTGGTGCGCATTCTCGAGGTGCACGAATCGCTCAAGATCATGCGCCAGGCGATCAAGGAGATGCCCGAGGGGCCGGTGCGCACCGACGACAAGAAGATCACCCCGCCGCCTAGGGCCGAGATGAAGCGGTCGATGGAGGCCTTGATCCATCACTTCAAGCTCTACACCGAGGGCGTGCACGTGCCGGCGGGCGAGGTTTATGCCGCGGTCGAGAGCGGCAAGGGCGAGTTCGGCGTCTATCTGGTCTCGGACGGCACCAACCGGCCCTATCGCTGCAAGATTCGCTCGCCGGGCTACGTCCATCTCCAGGCCCTGGACGAGATGTGCAGGGGTCACCAGCTGGCCGACGTGGTCGCGGTGATCGGCTCGATGGACATCGTTTTCGGGGAGATCGACCGGTGAGCTTCGCCCCGAATGTCGAGAGGTTCAGCTTCGACGACGCCCTGAAGCCGGAGATCGACCGGATCCTGGCCAAGTTTCCGCCGGCGAGGAAGCAGTCGGCGGTGATGCCGCTCTTGCATCTGGCGCAAAGGCAGCATGGCGGCTGGCTGCCGCGGGCCGCGCTCGACCATGTCGCCGAATTCCTGGAGATGCCGAAGATCAAGGTCTACGAGGTCGCTTCCTTCTACGATATGTACAACACCGTGCCCACCGGGCGGATCCAGGTGCGGGTCTGCACGACCACGCCCTGCTGGCTCTGCGGCTCGGACGACATCGTCAGGGCGGCCAGTGACACGCTCGGCATCGACATCGGCGAGAGCAGCGAGGACGGGCGGTTCTTCTTGCGCGAGTTCGAGTGTCTGGGGGCCTGCTGCAATGCGCCGATGATGTGGATCGACGACGACTACTACGAGGATCTGGACTACGACCGGGCGGTCGCCGTGCTCGAGGCGATCAAGCGTGGCGAGACGCCGAAGGCGGGGCCGCAATCCGGGCGCCGGGGCTCGGAGCCGTTCGGCGAGCGCAAGACCCTGCTCGACGCTGCCAGCGAGCGGCAGGAGCCGACCGGGCCGACGAGTACGCCCGAGCCGGATCTGACGCCCGAGCGCAAGGGTCGGCCCGAGGATCGCCAGCAGCGCCCGACCTCACCGCTGGCCGAAGCGGCAGCGGAGCAGGTGGAGAAGGTCAAGTCCGGCGAGCTCGACGACGAGGTGGTGGCCGTGGACCCGAAACCGGGCAAAAGGTCGAAGCCGGCCGCGAAGGACACGGACTGAGCCATGCTGCACGACAAGGATCGCATCTTCACCAATCTCTACGGCGACGAGGGCGTCGATCTGCGCTCGGCCAAGTCGCGTGGCGACTGGGACGGCACCGCGGGCTTCATCCAAAAGGGTCGCGAGTGGCTGGTCGAGCAGGTCAAGGCTTCGGGGCTGAGGGGCCGAGGCGGGGCCGGGTTTCCCACGGGCCTCAAGTGGTCGTTCATGCCCAAGCAGTCGAACGGCCCCGTCTATCTCGTCGTCAATGCGGACGAGAGCGAGCCCGGGACCTGCAAGGACCGGGAGATCATGCGGCACGATCCGCAAAAGCTGATCGAGGGCTGCCTGATCGCCGGGGCGGCGATGGGGGCGACGGCCGGCTACATCTACATTCGCGGCGAGTACGTGCGCGAGGCCGAGGTTCTGGAGCGGGCGCTCGCCGAGGCCTACGACGACGGCCTCTTGGGCAAGAACGCCGCCGGCTCCGGCTACGATTTCGAGCTCTACCTGCACCGTGGTGCGGGCGCCTATATCTGCGGCGAGGAGACCGGGCTGATCGAGAGCCTCGAGGGCAAGAAGGGCCAGCCGCGGCTGAAGCCGCCGTTTCCGGCCATGGTCGGGCTCTACGGCCGGCCGTCGACGGTCAACAATGTCGAGACGATCGCCGTGGTGCCGACGATCCTCCGGCGCGGCGCCGAGTGGTTCGCCGCGATCGGGCCGGAGCGCAACACCGGCACCAAGCTCTTCTGCGTCTCGGGCCACGTCAACAACCCCTGCAATGTCGAGGAGGCGATGGGCATTCCGCTCAGGGAGCTCATCGACCGGCATTGCGGCGGGGTGCGCGGCGGCTGGGACAATCTCTTGGCGGTGATCCCGGGCGGCTCGTCGGTGCCGCTCATTCCGAAGCCCGTCTGCGACGACATCAATCTCGATTTCGACAGCCTGAAGGAGGCCGGGACGGGCCTGGGTACGGCGGCGGTGATCGTGATGGACAAGAGCACCGACATCGTGAAGGCGATCGCCCGGCTCTCGAAATTCTACATGCACGAGAGCTGCGGCCAGTGCACGCCCTGCCGCGAGGGCACCGGCTGGCTCTGGCGGATGATGATCCGGATGGCCGAGGGCCGCGCCCGGCCCGAGGAGATCGACCTTTTGTGGGACGTCACCAAGGAGATCGAGGGGCACACGATCTGTGCGCTCGGCGACGCCGCCGCCTGGCCGGTGCAGGGCCTGATCCGCCATTTCCGCCCGGAGATCGAGCGACGGATCGAGGCGTATACGGCCGGCCAGCGGATCGCGGCGGAGTAGGGGGATCGTGACGGTGAATGCAGCGCGACTCGGAAGACTGCTGAAAGAGGCTGGTGATGACAAGACTCGTTGGGCGGAGGCAATTTGTGACGAGATAACCGACCCTACGACCGGGTTGGTCAGCAAGGACCACTTGGACAAACGTTTCGCGGAGCAGGACTCGCGATTGTTCCGGACGCTCGTTGCCACGCAAGCAGCTGGCTTCTTCGCGCTTGCCGTATTGATCCTGCTGAGAACTTAGGGGAAGACATGCCCAAGCTTTCCATTGACGGCCAGGAGATCGAGGTTCCCGCAGGCTCTACGGTTCTGCAGGCTTGCGAAGCCGCGGGGCGGGAGATTCCGGTCTTCTGCTTCCATCCCCGGTTGCAAATCGCGGGCAACTGCCGGATGTGTCTGGTCGAGATGGAGAGGTCGCCCAAGCCGATCGCGAGTTGTGCGATGCCGGCAGCCGACGGGATGGTGATCCGGACCGACACGCCGCAGGTGCACAAGGCCAGGAAGGGCGTGCTCGAGCTCTTGCTGATCAATCACCCGCTCGACTGCCCGATCTGCGATCAGGGTGGCGAGTGCGACCTGCAGGACATCACGCTCTTTTATGGGCCGGACAGCTCGCGCTTCGCAGAGAACAAGCGGCCGGTGCCGGACAAGTATCTCGGGCCCCTGATCTCGACCCACATGACCCGCTGCATCCATTGCACGCGCTGCATCCGCTTTCTCGACGAGATCGGCGGGGTCTCCGAGCTGGGGGCCGTCGACCGCGGCGAGCACATGGAGATCACGACCTGGATCGAGAGTGCGCTGACCTCGGAGATGTCGGGCAACATCATCGATCTCTGCCCGGTCGGCGCGTTGAATTCCAAGCCCTTCGAGTACCGGGCCAGGACCTGGGAGCTGAGGAAGACCGAATCGATCGACGTCATGGATGCCGTGGGCTCGAACATCAGGATCGATGCCCGGGGCAGCGAGGTGATGCGCATCCTGCCCAGGCTGCACGAGGATATCAACGAGGAGTGGATCTCCGACAAGACGCGGTTCGCCTATGACGGGCTGAAGAAGCGGCGGCTGGACGTGCCCTTCGTCAAGCGGGAGGGCAAGCTGGAGACCGCGACCTGGCGCGAGGCATTCGCCGCCGTTCGCGACAGGGCCAAGGACGTGCCGGGCGAGCGGATCGGCTTCGTCATCGGCGATCAGGTCGATTGCGAGACCATGGTCCTGGTCAAGGACTTGGCGGCTGCCCTGGGTTCGCCCAATGTCGACTGCCGGCAGGACGGGACGAAGCTCACGTCGGCCGAGCGCGGCTCTTACCTGTTCAACACGACCATTGCCGGGATCGAGCAGGCTGATGCGTGCCTGTTGATCGGCAGCAACCCGCGCCACGAGGCGCCTTTGGTCAACGCGCGGCTCAGGAAGCGCTACCTGATGGGCGGGTTCCAGCTCGGGCGGGTCGGGGCACCCTTCGATCTGACCTACCCGGTGACCGAGATCGGCGCCGGCGGGCCGACCCTGAACGAGCTGCTCGACGGCAAGCACAGCTTCGCCGAGGTGCTGGAAAAGGCCGAGCGGCCGATGCTGATCCTGGGTCAAGGGCCGCTCTGCCGGCCGGACGGATCAGCGATTTTGGCGATGGCCGCCGAGGTCGCCGAGCGCTTCGGCATGGTGTCGGAGGCGTGGAACGGATTCAACGTGCTGCACACCGCAGCCGCCCGGGTGGGCGGGCTCGATCTCGGCCTGGTGCCGGGCGAGGTCGGGCTCGATGTGGCCGGGATGCTCGAGCCCGGCGCCCTGGACGTGCTCTTCCTGGTGGGTGCGGACGAGGTCGAGGCCAAGGGCCTGGACGGCACGTTCGTTGTCT
>SLRI01000199.1 GCA_007131045.1 Rhodospirillales bacterium | reverse complement strand
TGATCGAGACCTGCCAGGACCCCTTGCAGGTCAAGGCCGCGGTCAACGGCTCGAAGATGGCGCTGAAGGCCGAGGGCAAGAATCTGCCGATCCTGGTTCAGGTGACGATCGAGACCACCGGCACCATGCTCGTCGGCACCGACATCGCCGCTGCCATTGCCATTATCGGCTCGCTCGGGGTCGACGGGATCGGGCTCAATTGCGCGACCGGGCCCAAGGAGATGGCCGAGCATCTCAGGCAGCTGGGCCAGACCTGGCCCGGCCTGATCTCGGTCCAGCCCAATGCCGGGCTGCCGGAGCTCAAGGACGGCCAGACCTACTACCCGCTGGGCCCCGTCGAGCTCGCCCAGTGGCTCAAGCGGTTCATCACCGAGGACGGGGTGAACATGGTTGGCGGCTGCTGCGGCACCGGGGTCGAGCACGTCCAGGCCCTGGACGCGATGCTGCGCGAGCTCGCCGAGGACGGCTTCCGGCCGACGCCGGCGAGCCGCACCACCGAGCAAATCCCGCAGCTGGCCTCGCTGTTCTCGGCCGTGCCGCTGAGGCAAGAGAACGCCTATCTCTCGATCGGCGAGCGCTGCAACGCCAATGGGTCGAAGAAGTTCCGCGAGCTGCAGGAGAACCAGGACTGGGACGGCTGCGTGGCCATGGGCCGCGACCAGCAGCGCGAGGGCTCGCACACGCTCGATCTCTGCACGGCCTTCGTCGGCCGCGACGAAGTGGCCGACATGACCGCGGTCACGACCTTGATGCGCGGCCAGGTCGACGCACCCCTGGTCTTCGATTCGACCGAGCTGCCGGTGCTCGAGGCCGCCTTCGAGCTCTACGGCGGCAAGGGGGTGTTGAACTCGATCAATTTCGAGGACGGCGAGGAAGCGGCCGAAAAGCGCATGGCGATCGCCAGGAAGCACGGTGCCGGGGTCATAGCACTCACCATCGACGAGGCCGGCATGGCCAAGACCGCCGAGGACAAGCTGCGGATCGCCCGGCGCCTGGTCGACTTCGCCTGCGGCCGCTTCGGCCTGCCGCAGTCGGATCTGCTGATCGATCCGTTGACCTTCACCATCTGCACCGGCAACGAGGACGACAGGAAGCTCGGGCTCTGGACGCTGGATGCGATCGAGACGATCCACGCCGAGTTCCCCGAGATCCAGATCATTCTCGGGCTCTCGAACATCTCGTTCGGGCTCAATGCCGCGGCCCGGCACGTGCTCAACTCGGTGATGCTCGACCATGCGCAGCGCCGCGGGCTGACCGGGGCGATCGTCCATTCCTCGAAGATCCTGCCGCTGCACAAGATTCCCGAGGCGGAGGTGCAGGCGGCGGAAGACTTGATTTTCGACAATTGGCGCGACGACAAGGACCCGCTGCAGACCTTCATGGCGCTGTTCGCCGACCGCAAGGCCGAAGCTGCCAAGAAGCGCGAGCGGCCGGAGAAGGTCGACGAGCGGCTGGCCCAGCGGATCGTGGATGGCGACAAGGACGGGCTCGAGGCCGACCTCGAGCTCGCCATGGAGAGCTTCGAGCCCTTGACCATCATCAACGAGCATCTGCTCGCGGGCATGAAGGTCGTGGGCGAGCTCTTCGGTGCCGGCAAGATGCAGCTGCCCTTCGTGCTGCAGTCGGCCGAGACGATGAAGAAGTCGGTGGCCTATCTCGAGCCGTTCATGGAGAAGATCGAGGGTCAGGAGAAGGCGACGATCGTCTTGGCCACGGTGAAGGGCGACGTGCACGACATCGGCAAGAACCTGGTCGACATCATCCTCACCAACAACGGCTATCGTTGCGTGAACATCGGCATCAAGCAGCCGCTCGGCAACATTCTGGAGGCGGCGCGCGAGTCGAAGGCCGATGCGATCGGCATGTCCGGCCTCTTGGTCAAGTCGACCGTCATCATGCGCGAGAACCTCGAAGAGATGAGCCGCGAGGGGCTCGACGTGCCGGTGATTCTCGGCGGTGCTGCCCTCACCCGGGCCTATGTCGAGGACGATTGTGTCAAGGCCTACGACTCCGGCAAGGTCGCCTATGCCAGGGACGCCTTCGACGGGCTCCGGCTGATGGACCAGATCGCCACCGGCAAGTTCGACGCCTATCTCGCCGACGTCCAGCAAAAGCAGCAGCAGAAGAAGCGCCCGCCGCGAAAGCAGCGCACGCTCGAGCACAATGACGGCAGCATGCCGATCTCCCGCCCGGTCGATATCGAGGAGACCAGGCTGCGCCGCGATCAGCTCGCCAACGGGGTGGAGATTCCGACACCACCGTTCTGGGGCGCGCGGATCATCGAGAACGTCCCGGTGAAGGCGTTGTTGCCCTATCTCAATGACAACATGCTCTACCAGTTTCATTGGGGCTACAAGAAGGAAGGCCGCTCGCTCGACCAGTTCCTCGCCTGGGCCAGAAAAGAGCTCCGCCCGGTGCTCCAGAATCTTCTGGCCGAGACCGAGGCCGGCAACGTCTTCCAGCCGCAGGCGTCCTACGGCTACTGGAAGGCGGCGGGCGAGGGCAACCAGCTCGTGGTCTTCGAGGACGACGGCACCACCGAATACTGCCGGTTCGAGCTGCCGCGGCAGCAGAAGAAGGACGGGCTCTGCATCGCCGATTTCTTCCGCGACATCGACAGCGACGAGCGCGACGTGATCGGCCTGCAGGTGGTGACCGTCGGCCAGTACGCGGCGGAGGTCGCGCGCGACTGGTTCAAGCAGGACCGCTACCAGGACTATGTCCGGTTGCACGGGCTCGGCGTCGAGCTCGCCGAGGCTTTGGCCGAGTACGTTCACGCCAAGATGCGGGCCGAACTCGGCTTCGGCCACGAGGATGCGCGCTCTATGGCCGAGCTGTTGAAGCAGGGCTATCGCGGCTCGCGCTACAGCTTCGGCTACCCGGCCTGTCCGACCTTGAAGGACCAGGCGCCGATGCTCGAGCTCCTGAGTGCCGAGCGGATCGGCGTCGAGCTCAGCGACGAGTGGCAGTTGCACCCCGAGCAGAGCACCAGTGCGATCGTCGTGCACCACCCGCAGGCACGGTATTTCAACGTCTAGCAGTCCTCGGATTCATGGCCGTGCGGACTTTCCAGGCGCCGCAGCAAACTATAGGCTCGCGCGTCGAACAAGCGGAAGAAGCGGGGGGCGATGCCTGAGGATCTGCCGATCGGCTGCGCCGGGAACGGCGTCTTGCACAGCGACCGCGAGCCGCCCGACATCGATACGCGCTTTCGCATGGTCAAAGAGGCCGGCGTCTTCGACTACTACGACAAGTCGCCGCTCATGGGCGAGGTGGACCTCTACCTCGCGGCCGCCGCCAGGCACGGTGTGCCGATCCGCGCCACCGGCTGGTTCTACACGCTCGGGCGCGACGAGCCGCTCCTCGAATGGAACCTGCGTGTCGCAGCACAGATCGGCGCCGTGGTCCACAACACCCAGATCCTCACCCACAAGCTCGATGGCGCGCCCGTTACCGACCAGGAAGTCGCCGACTGCTACCTTCGCGCCTACGACGTCGGCAAGCGGCTCGGGGTCGATCCCTGCTTCGAAATCCACATCAACATGTGGTCGGAGCATTTCGGCCGGGTCGAGACGGTCGGCCGGCTCGTCGAAAACCGCGGCGTGCCCTTCAACATGACCCTCGACCACAGCCATGTGATCTTCAAGATCGACAACCCTCGTGAGCAGCAGGTCCAGGGCATGAAGGCCGAGATCGATGCCGGCCGGCTGGTGCTGGATCCCTCGGCACCCGACCATGTCTGCGGCCGCTGGATCGAGGCCGGCTGGGTGCGGCACGCGCATGCCCGCGCAGCCGTCCCCGCCAACCCGGTCAATGTCTGGGCCCACCACCCCGACGGCAGCCCCGGCCGCGGCGTTCAGTACCCCTTCGTCCGCCCGGCGCCGGGCGAATGGCATAGTGAGTGGGACGAGGATCGGCTCGAACCCTGGAAGGAGGTGGTGCGACAGCTGATGCGCTGGCATGCCAGCCATCCGGAGAGCCGGCTCGGCCAGATCTCGACCGAGTTCATCCCGCCACCCGACTATGGCGGAGGTGCCAGATACTCCATTTTCGAGCACAACGTCGCCTGCGCACGCTGGCTGCGCGAGACGTGGCAAGCGACGCTGGCGGAGGTCGGCGACGCGTCGAGCTGAGCCTCGGATGCCGGGGGGAGCGCGCGGAATCACTGCTCAGTGGACGAGCGTGGGCATTGGCCCTTGCGGCACCGGCACCCGCGCGGCACATTGCCACGGCAATCAAGGCAAGCGTCCCATGCCGCCCGCGCGCTGCTGCGGGCGCCGCACCAAGCCACTCGAGGGGAGAAAGCCGAATGGCGAACGCACGTTGGAGGAGAACCTGTACGGGATTGGCGGCCGGCCTCGGGGCCCTGCTGCTCTCCAACGCCTCGGCACTGGCCGACGAACCGCAGCAGGGTGGCACCTTCATCATCGGCATCGAGGGCGAACCGGGCTCGATGGTGGCGCATCTGGCCACCGACACGGCGGCCTTGATGGTCGCGAGCAACGTGCTCAACGGGCTGATCGGCCTCGATTTCGACTTCGAGCCGGTCCCCGATCTCGCCGAGAGCTGGGAGCTTTCGGAGGACGGCACGACCTACACCTTCCAGATCGTTCAGGGTGCGAGGTGGCACGACGGTGAGCCCGTGACCGCGCACGATGTCGCCTTCACCTTCAACGACGTCATCGCCGAGGTGCATCCCCGGGCCGGCACCTGGTGGCCCAACGTCGAGCGCGCCGAGGCCACCGACGACCACACCTTCGTGATCGAGCTGAAGGAGCCCTACGCGCCCTTCCTCACCGTCCTCGGCAACGTGCTCGGCAGCGGCACGCTGATGCTGCCCCGGCACATCTACGAGGGCACCGATCCCAACACCAACGAGGCCAACCGGGCGCCCATCGGCTCCGGCCCGTTCAGGTTCGAGACCTGGGTTCCCGGCAGCCATGTCGAACTCGTCCGCAACGAGGACTACTTCAAGGAGGGCCTGCCCTATCTCGACCGCGTGATCGTCCAGTTCCTGCCCGACGCCGCGGCCCGCCTCCTCGCCTTCGAGAACGGCGAGGTCGATTTCCTGCACTGGTACATCGTCCCGCACGAGCGGGTCGCCGACCTCAGGGCGGATGAGCGTTTCGAGATCGTCGAGGCCGGCGGCGAGGCGGCCGCCACCAACGAGTACATCCTCTTCAACACCCGCTCCGAGCCGCTGAGCGACGTGCGCGTCCGGCAGGCCATCGCCTACGCCCTCGACCGCGACGAGATCACCGATCTCTCGATGTTCGGCGAGGGCAACGCCGCGCGCAGCTTCGTCAATTCCGGCCTCGGCTGGATCTTCGCGCCCGAGTTCGACGTCTACGACGAGGGGACGCGCGAGGAGCAGCTCGAGACCGCCAATGCGCTGCTCGACGAGGCCGGCTTCGCGCGCGAGGCCACCGGCACGCGCTTTCCGCTCCGCCTCTTTTGGGCCTCGGGCCGCGACTACGAGGGCCGGGCGGCCGAGGTGATCCGCGATCAGCTCCGCGACGTCGGCATCGACATCACCATCAGCGTCTTCGACCGGCCGACCTTCATCGATCGCGTGTTCAGGCAATGGGACTTCGACATCGCCCATCAGCTGTTCACCACGGGGCCCGATCCCACCATCAGCGTCACCCCGCGCTACCACTCGCAGCAGATCAAGCCCGAGCCGTTCGTCAACGGCATGGGCTACGCCAACGCGGACCTCGACGCCCTCTTCGACGCGGAGTTCGCCGTGGTCGATCGCGAGGAACGGGCCGCGATGTGGCGCGAGATCCAGGAGATCCTGATGCGCGACCTGCCGGGCGTGCCGTTGTTCGAGATGCCGGTGGTCAACGCGGTCAACGCCAGCTTCAAGGACGTGATCACCTCGCCGATCGGCTACATCCAGTCGCGCGAGAACGCCTACTACACCGGCAATTGACGAGGCGGGCGGCCGGCGTCCGTGGGCGCCGGCCGTTCCCGAACACCACCGCAGCCCTCCGCCGATCGCCGCTGAATGCAGTTCCGCTTCCTAGCCTACATCGCCGGCCGCATCCTCCAGGCGGTCCCGCTGCTGCTCGTCGTCATCGTCATCACCTTCCTATTGGTGCACAGCGCGCCCGGCGATCCGATCGACATCCTCGCCGGCAACATGGAGACCACGCCGGAATATCGCGCCCAGCTCAGGGCCGAATTCGGCCTCGACCAGCCGCTGGCGCTCCAGCTGGTCACCTATATCGGCAAGGTCTTCACCCTCGATCTCGGCTTCTCGCTCCGCTACCGGCAGGACGTCTTCGAGCTGATCATGAGCCGCCTGCCGGCGACCATGCTGCTGATGGGCACGGCCCTCGTTCTTTCGAGCATCTTCGGCATCATCCTGGGTGCCATCGCCGCAAGAAGACCCTATTCGCTCACCGACAACGCCGCCACCTTCGCCGCGCTCGCCGGCTACTCGATGCCCGTCTTCTGGCTCGGCCAGTTGGTCCTGCTCCTCTTCGCGCTGCAGCTCGGCTGGTTCCCGAGCCAGGGGATGATGTCGCTCAGAACGCCGTCGGCGGGCTGGGGGCGGGTCCTGGACATCGGCCACCACCTCGTCCTGCCGGCGCTGACCTACAGCGTCTACAACCTCACCCTCATCTTCCGTCTCACCCGCTCGCGCATGCAGGAGACGCTGGCCGAGGACTACATCATCACCGCCCGCGCCAAGGGCGTGCCGGAGAACTCGGTCGTCTACCGCCACGCGCTGAGCAACGCGCTCTTGCCGGTCGTGACCGTCATCGGCCTCAATTTCGGCTTCATGCTGGCAGGCTCGGTCCTGACCGAGACGGTCTTCGCCTGGCCCGGCCTCGGCCGGCTGATGTACGAGGCGATCATGGCTCGCGACTACCCGA
>SLRI01000009.1 GCA_007131045.1 Rhodospirillales bacterium | reverse complement strand
GCCGACCCCGGCGTGAAAGCCGGTGTAGGCGGCGAGGACCGCACTGGTCGCGGCGTAGGCATGGCTGGTGGGGTCGGGCGTGAGCACGAGGGCGATCCAGGCCATGGCCCCGACAGCGGCGAGGCTGCCGAGGGCGGCGGCCACCAGCAAGAGTTCGGCCGCAAGGTAGCTGCCGGCGCGGTTGCGCCAGTCCGCGAGCGTGGTGGCCAGCGCGGCCAGCAACAGGCCGCCGGCCGCGATGCCGCCCGCCAGCCAGTCGGTCTCGACCGTCTCGAGCGGTGGCCAGAGCGGTGCCGAGGTCCAGAGAAAGAGGTAGCCGAAGACGAGCGAGCCGAAGAAGACGGTATCGGCCAGGAGCGTGAACAGCATCCCCCACCAGCCGGGCGAGCTGGTCGAGGTGACGTGCGCCGGGGCGGTCTCGCCGAGCCCGATCGGCTGCGGCTCGGGATCGAAGGTGATCCCGGTGCGCCAGAGCCAGGCCAGCACCCCGACCAAAGCTGCGCCGAGCCCGGCGAGCGAGATCAAATACGCGCCGAACAGGAACGACACGAAGAAGAAGGCCAATCCGCTCGCCGTGAAGAGCGGCAGCATGCTCGGGCCGGGGAGCAGGATGATCTGGTCCGGCCGGCCACGCGCCATCTCGACGCCGAGCGTTTCCATCCGGCCGAAGAGCGGCCGGTCGAGATAGCCGTGGCCGGCGGCGATGGCGGCCGGAAGGTTCGGATCGTCGTGCAGCGGGTCGCGGCCGGAGACCCTGGGCAGGCTGAGGAAATTGTAGCTCGCCGGCGGCAGGCGCATCGCCCATTCCAGCGTGCCGGCACCCCAGAGGTTGCGGCGGGCGGTCAGGCCGTAGCGAAGCTGCAGCACCATGTCGACGATGAACAGGCCGAAGCCCATGGTCATCAGGAAGGCGCCGATCGACGAGATCAGGTTGGGCCATTCCAGGCCGAGCCCGGGCTCGTAGGTGTAGACCCGCCTCGGCATGCCGAGCAGGCCGGTCAGGTGCATGATGAAGAACGTGAGGTTGAAGCCGATGAAGATCAGCCAGAAGGCGACCCGGCCGCGCTCGAACACGGCGGCGCGGCCGGTCATCTGCGGCAGCCAGTAGTAGGCGGCACCCAGCATCGGGAAGACGAAGCCGCCGACCAGGACGTAGTGGAGGTGGGCGACGACGAAATGGGTGTCGTGGACCTGCCAGTCGAACGGCACGACCGCGACCATGACCCCGGTGAGCCCGCCCGCCACGAAGACGAAGAAGAAGCCGAAGACGTAGAGCATCGGCACGGTCAATTCGGGCCGGCCGGAAAGCAGGGTGGCGAGCCAGGCGAAGATCTGCACGCCCGTGGGCACCACGACGAGCAGGCTGGCGATCGAGAAGAAGGCGAGCGCCAGATGCGGGATGCCCACCGTGTACATGTGGTGGACCCAGAGCCCGAAGCTCAGAAAGCCGAGCGCGATGATGGCACAGACGATCCAGGTGTAGCCGACGATCGGGCGGCGCGAGAAGACCGGGATCAGGGTCGAGACGACGCCGGCCGCCGGCAGGAAGATGATGTAGACCTCGGGGTGGCCAAAGAGCCAGAAGAGGTGCTGCCAGAGTAGCGGGTCGCCGCCGCGGGTGGGATCGAAGAACGGCCAATTGAACGCCCGCTCGATCTCCAGCAGGATCGAGCCGAGAATCAAGGGCGGAAAGCCGCCGACCATCATCAACGCGGTCACCAGGAGATACCAGCCGAGCAGCGGCATGCGGCTCAACGACATACCGCCGGTGCGCACCTTGAGCACGGTGACGGTGAACTCGATCGCCGCACAAACCGCCGAGATCTCGACGAAGGTGACGCCCAGGAGCCAGACGTCGGCGCTGATGCCCGGCGTGAACAGGCTGGAGCTCAGCGGCGGGTACATGAACCAGCCGCTGTCTGGTGCCACGTTCATCACCAGGGCGGTGAGCAGGATCAGCCCGCCGAAGAAGTAGCACCAGTAGCCGAAGGCGCTGAGCCGGGGAAAGGCGAGGTCGCGGGCCCCCAGTATCTTGGGCAGCATGTAGAGCGAGAGGCCCTCGATCATCGGGATGACGAAGAGGAACATCATCACCGTGCCGTGCATGGTGAAGATGCGGTTGTAGGCGTCGGGCCCGAGGAACGGATTGCCGGGCGTGGCGAGCTGCGTGCGCACCAGCATCGCCAACATGCCGCCGATGAGAAAGTAGACGAAGGCGGTGATGATGAAGCGGCGCCCGACGACGGTGTGGTTGACCGCACCCAGGCGACGCCAGCCGGGCGGGTTCTGCCAGACGGCATGGAGCCGGCGGTGCCGGCCGACGGCCGAGAGCGCTTCGCCCGCGTCGCTCACGGTGCCGATTCCAGGTAGCCGATGATCCGCTCGAGCTGGTCGTCGGGGATGTGGTCGTGGATCGGCTTGAAGGTCCCAGGCTTCAGGTTCTCGTGCTCGCGCAGCCAGTGGCGAAGGTCGGCGGTCTCCTCGTAGGCGAGCACGCCGCCGAGCAGGCGCCGATCGCGCAGCCGATGCAGATGCGGGGCCGGGCTCGGCTCGAGCGGGTCGACGCTGTGGCAGCCGCTGCATTCCGCCACGAAGTCCGTAGCACCCGGATGATCGGCGTCGACGGCGGCTGCCGCGGCATCGGCGAGGTAGGCCTCGTAGCCGTCGCCTGCGTGGGCGATCAGGCGGAACGGCATGTGCGCGTGGTGCAGGCCGCAGAATTCGGCGCAGACACCCTCGTAGACGCCGGGCTCGTCGGCCCGCAGGCGCAGGCGGTTGCTGTGCCCCGGCACGACGTCGAGCTTCCAGGTCACCCGCGGCACCCAGAAGCTGTGGATGACGTTGTCGCTGGTCAGCGTCACCTCGACCAATCGGCCGGCGGGGATGTGCAGGTCGACGGCGGCATGCACCGGCCCCTGGGGGGCGTCGGTGTGGACGAAAGCCCACCACCATTGGTTGCCGATCGCCTCGACCCGCACCACGTCGTCCTCGTCGGGCAGCAGCAGCGCCTGGCCGACCGGCAGCGCGACCGCCATGAGTGCGGTCAGCACCACCGCCGGAAAGGCGAGGCCGCCGCCCCAGAGGAAGTAGCCTTCCGGAACCTCGCGGCGCCGGTGCTTCTTGAAGCTGTAGAGGAAGGCCGCGGTGACACCGATGAGGATCGCCGCAGCGCCGCCGAGCATCACCCACCAGAGCGTGGCGATGGCGGCGGTGCTACTGGAGGCCGGATCGAGCGTCGAGAGCGGCGTTGCACAGCCGGCGGTGGTCGCAACCAGCAGAAGGAGGCCCAATCCATGGATCGGAACTACGTCGAGGCGCTGGCGGAGCAGCGCAAGGATCTGGACAGCCGGATAGCGGTTGCCGGGCACCCGTTGCATGCGATGCTCGTGGCTTTTCCGATTTCCGGCGTCTTCGGCACCGCGTTCTGCGATGCCGCCTGGTGGTTGACCGGTGACTTCTTCTGGGCGAGGGCGGCGCTCTGGGCGAACGGCGCCGCCTTCGGCATGGGCGTCCTCGCCGCCTTGTCGGGGCTGGCCGAGATGCTGCTGGTGCCGGGCGTCCGACGTCGCGCTGCCGCCTGGAGCCACGCGGTCATCGCCATGGTGCTGCTCGCGGTTCTCGGGGCCAACTGGGGCCAACGGCTGCCGGCGCCGGACGAGGCGATCCTGCCCTGGGGCCTGCTGCTCTCCGGGCTGGCGCTGCTGCTGGTGGCCGTCACCGGCTGGCACGGCGGCAAGCTGGTCTTCGAGCATCAGGTCGGCGTCAGCGTCGAGGAGAACAAGAGGTCCGATTGACCGGGGCCGCGCAGCAGCCAGGACGGGAACAGCGTCTTATCGAAGGTGGGCTTGTGGAGCACCAGCCAGAGGATCAGCACGATCAGGATGCTGGCAGCCCCGACGATCGAGGCGGTGCGCAGACTGCTCGGCGTCGCCTCCGGCGCCTCGATGTGATCGATGATGCGGCCGACCTGGATATGCGTGATCGCCAGCGCGCCGACCGCCGCCAGCTTGACGAACATCCAGCCCTGCAGCGGCCAGGTGACGAAGAGCAGGGCAGTGCCCGAGCCGATGGTGACCACGGCGGCGGGCGAGATCAGGACGTCATAGGCGAAGCGGCTGACGCGGTGCTGCCAGAGCGTATGGGTATCGCCGCTGGCCAGCCGCTGCTCGCGGATCAGCATGCCCGGCAGCGCCAGGAGACCGCCGGCCCAGACGGCCAGCGCTGCGATGTGGAGAGCCTTGAGCCATGCCGCCAGGGTCATCGCCGCGAGACCCCGCGCGGCATCCGGCCGGTCGCGCGCACGACCGGCGCATCGCTGCGCAGTGGGAGGTTCGGCTGGCGTGCCAGCTCTTCCTCCTGCTGCGCCAGCAGCCGGTGAACGCGCGCCAGCAGCAGCACCAGATAGGGCAGCGCACCCGGGACCCACATGATCAGGCCGGCCAACTGCTGGTCGGCGAGCGGCGTCAGGCCCCAAGGCCAGGTGGTGGTCGCGTGCGCCGCGTAGAGCGGCTGCCCGGCGAACACGAGCAGGGCGCCGATCACGCCCATTTGCGCCATGACGCCGATGACGACGGGGGCGAAGGCAGCCGTGGAGGTGCGGCGATCGAGCGCTGCGGTCCAGAACAGGAGCGCCGAGAAGAAGAGCGACAGCTCCATCACCCAGTAGGTGCCCACGCTCGCGAGGGCTGCCGCATAAGGGGCGGGGGCATGCCAGAACCAGAAAAGAGCCACGTGCAGGGCTGCCATCGGCACCAGGCGCCGACCGCTGACGAGCCTGGCGAAGAGCCCTCGCCAGGCGATGACCAGCAGCGGCGCCGCCAGCCCGACCAGCAGCAGGTGATGCGCCACCCGGGCGCTGAACAAGGCCGCGCTCAGGGCGCAGAGTGGTGAGACGAAGGCGACCACCAGGACCAGCCACGCGGCCGTGAAAGTCGAGTGGTTGCGCCCCCCGCCCGGCCGGCGCTGTCGGCCGAAGGCGGCAGCCGGCCAGCCCCAGGTGGCGCCCGGGCGGCCATAAACGGCGACGTGCACGGCGATCAAGCCGCCGAGCCCGGCCAACAGCCACGGGTCCAGATTCCATGCAGCCCAAAATCCGGCCGGCACAGCGGCGGGGCCACAATAGGGAACTGCCGAGTACGGCATGGGCATCACCTCCTAGGCACCAACTCGTGCACGAGAGCGATAGTGTCCACCGTCATCGCCTGGCGATGGGCATGAAATGGATCCGGCTCCACCACCTGAACTGCGTCAGACCGATTAGAGTTCCGTTGCAGTCGCCCCTGCGCCGCCGCGCTCGGGAAAAACGCGCCGCGAGTCCTGCCACGGGGAACCCGCACCAGCATCAGGCGTTTGCCGTTGCAGGTTACAGTGGAGCGAAGCCGGTGAAGCAAGCCAGTGGCACGATCGGGGCGATCCAGGAGACGCGCTTCAGGCTGCATTGCGCCGATGGCCGCACCCTGTCCTTCGTGCTGTCGGCCCATGCGGCCGTGGAGCCCCGGGATCTGCGGCAGGCGGCCGACCAGGGTCGCCGGGTGACGGTCCACTACAGCTCCCCTGCCGGCCACCGGACGAACCTGGCGCACTACGTCGTGCCGGCGATCGCCAATGGCGCCGCCCATCCGGCGCTGACGCGCTTCAGCCGGGAACGAGTGGGCACCGACTTCGCCGGTCGCATCGACCGTTTCATCGAGGATTGGTCCCTGCCGCGCCAGTATGCCCGAAACGACGCCCTGGCGACCGGCGAGACGGCCAAGACCAGCAACTCCGAGACGCTTCGCCCGCGGACCGAGCAGGCAGCAACCCGGGGCGTCAGCGTCTGCCCCTACTGTGCGGTCGGCTGCTCGACCCTGATCTACGCCGACGGCGACGGCAAGGTCATCCAGGTCGAAGGCAATCCCGCGAGCCCGATCAACGCCGGCACGCTCTGCCCCAAAGGGGCCAACCTCCTCGGCCTGATGACCAACCCCGACCGCCTCACCACGGTCCGGTATCGCGCCCCTCATGCCACCGAGTGGACGGACGTGCCGCTCGATTGGGCGATGGATCGCATCGCCCGGCTGGTCAAGGAGACCCGGGACAGGACCTTCGTCGAGCGGCTGCCGGACGGCACCGTGGTCAACCACACGCTCGCCATCGCGTCGCTCGGTGGCGCCACGCTCGGCAACGAGGAGAACTACCTCATCAAGAAGGTGCTGGGTGGCGGGCTCGGCATGGTCTGGATCGAGAACCAGGCGCGGGTCTGCCACTCCAATTCGGTGCCCGGCCTCGGCGCCTCGTTCGGCCGGGGTGCGGCCACCATGGCGCAGTGGGATCTCGCCAACTCGGACTGTGTGCTGGTCATGGGCTCCAACATGGCGGAGGCGCATCCGATCGCCTTTCGCTTCGTCATGCAGGCCAAGGAGCGCGGTGCCAAGGTCATCCATGTCGACCCCCGCTTCACCCGCACCTCGGCCATGGCCGACATCTATGCGCCGATTCGCGCCGGCACGGACATCGCCTTTCTCGGCGGGATCGTCCGCCATCTCCTCGAGAACGACCTCTGGTTCCGCGAGTATGCGCTCGCCTACACCAACCTCGCCACCATCATCGAAAAGGACTTCGTCGAGGCCTCGGCCAACGGTGGCCTTTTTTCGGGCTGGAACGCCGAGAAGAATGCCTACGACTTCGACACCTGGCAATACGAGGGCGTGGTCATGCCCTCGGCACTCGCCGAACACTATCTCGATACCGCGGAATCCTTTTCCGAGATGACCAGGCGGCTGCACGACGAGCCGCCCGAGGAGGACAAGACGCTGCAGCACCCGCAATGCGTCTACCAGATCCTCGAGCGCCACTACGCGCCCTACACGCCCGAGATGGTGGAGCGGGTCACCGGCTGCCCGAAGGCTCTCTTCCTC
>SLRI01000258.1 GCA_007131045.1 Rhodospirillales bacterium | reverse complement strand
TCTGGTGGCCGGCCCGGCGAAACAGGCTGCCAGCAGCCCGGCCGAGGCCCAAGGCCACCTCGGCAGTCATCGGGTAGGTGTTGCTGCGCCCGCGAATCCCGTCGGTACCGAACAACCGCCGCTCCATTTGTCGAACCTCTCTTCTACCGTCGCGAGTCGCCGAAAGCGTCGTGTCGATCGCATCCGAGCGAGCACCCGAATTCACTATCGGCCCAACATTGCCTGAACCGGTTCTAGCCGGCAAAGGTTAAGATCCGCTGAACACCCGAGTAGGTCGATAGCGTTGATGCAGCACAACGCGGGCCTAACGGCCCTAGGATCGGCGTTCGACGAGGAGCGGGTAGCGGGCATGCCAGCCGACGAGCCGAAGCGTGGAACGATTGAGATACTGCCGCCGGGTGGAGCGGGCGAACGCCCGGACCGACGCCGCGGCAATGCAGCCTTTAGGCCCTATTCGCCGCTCGACGGCAGGTCGCCGGACGCGCCGATCGTCACCACTGATCGCCGCACCCGCCGACGCATCACCGCCGCGCCGGGCCGCGGCCGCCTGATCGATCTCGAGAGCTGATCAGCCGATCCGCCCGTGGCACTGCTTGAACTTCTTGCCCGAGCCGCAGGGGCAGGGCGCGTTGCGCGGCACCTTTCCGTAGGCACTGGTTTCGGCGGCGGCATCCGCTTGGGCTAGGCGAGTCGCCGCTGCCGGACGCTCCACGGTGGCGACGCCACCGTCGTCACCGCCCTGTCGGGCGCGCAAGGTTTGGGCGGCGAGCGCCGCGGCAGCGCTCGCCGCCGGGGTCGACGGCGCCTCGATCGTCCCGGCCCCCTCGCCGGCACCGGCCCCCGCCGCGGCCTGCTGCGGCATCCGAATCTCGAGGTGCGAGAGCACCTGCGTCACCGTCTCGCGCAGCCGGGTCAGGAGCGCATCGAAGAGGATGAAGGCTTCCTTCTTGTACTCGTTCAAGGGATCGCGCTGGCCGTAGCCGCGCAGATGAATGCCCTGGCGGAGGTGGTCGAGCTGCAGGAGATGCTCCTTCCAGAGATGGTCGAGAATCTGCAGTAGCAGGCTCTTCTCGGCCATTCGGATCATCTGCTCGCCGTAATTCGCGATCTTCTGCGCGGCGCGGCGCTCGACCAGCTCCTCCAGCCGCTCCTTGATCTCGGCCTCGGCGATGCCCTCTTCCTGGAGCCACTCGCTGACCGGTGCGTCGACCGCCAAGAGCCGCTTGGCGTCCTCCTCGAGCCCCGGGGCGTCCCATTGCTCGGGGTAGGAGTTCTCCGGGATGTGCTTGGCGACCAGATCGCCCACCACCTCGGCCCGCATGTCGCGCACCGTGTCGGCCACGTCGTCGGCCTGCATCAGCTCGAGCCGCTGCTCGTAGACGACCTTGCGCTGATCGTTCATCACGTCGTCGTACTTGAGCAGGTTCTTCCTGATCTCGAAGTTCCGGGCCTCGACCTTCTGCTGCGCCTTCTCGAGCGCCTTGTTGATCCAGGGATGGATGATCGCCTCGCCCTCCTTGAGGCCGAGCTTCTGCAGCATCCCGTCCATCCGTTCGGAGCCGAAGATGCGCATCAGATCGTCGTCGAGGGAGAGGAAGAACTTGGTCCGTCCGGGGTCGCCCTGGCGGCCGGAGCGGCCTCTCAGCTGGTTGTCGATGCGCCGGCTCTCGTGCCGCTCGGTGCCGATGACGTAGAGCCCGCCCGCGGCCTTGACCTTCTCGGCCTCGGCCGCGATTTCGTCGCGAATGGCCTGGGCCTTGTCGGCCGGCGGGGCCTCGCCGAGCTCCTGCAGGATGCGCATGTCGGCGTTGCCGCCGAGCTGGATGTCGGTGCCGCGGCCGGCCATGTTGGTGGCGATCGTCACCGCCCCGACGCGCCCGGCCTGGGCGATGATCATCGCCTCCTGCTCGTGGTAGCGGGCATTCAGCACGTTGAACGGGATCTTCTTCTGCTTCAAGGCGTCGGCGAGCGATTCCGACTTCTCGATCGACACGGTGCCGACCAGCACCGGCTGGCCGCGCTGGTGGGCGTCGGCGATGTCGGCGACGATGGCATCCTGCTTCTCGCGGGTCGAGCGGTAGACCTCGTCGTCCTCGTCGAGGCGGATCAGCGGCCGATGGGTCGGGATCTCGACCACCTCGAGGCCGTAGATCTCGGCGAACTCGGCGGCTTCCGTGGCCGCCGTGCCGGTCATCCCGGCGAGCTTCCCGTAGAGGCGGAAATAATTCTGGAAGGTGATCGAGGCCAGGGTCTGGTTCTCGGGCTGGATGGTCACCCCCTCCTTGGCCTCGAGCGCCTGGTGCAGCCCACCCGAGTAGCGCCGCCCCTCCATCATCCGCCCGGTAAACTCGTCGACGATGATCACCCGGCCGTCCTTGACCAGATAGTCGACGTCGCGGGCGAACAGCTTGTGCGCCCGGAGCGCCTCCTGGACGTGGTGGACCAGAGTGATGTTCTGCGGATCGTAGAGGTCGCCCTCCTTCAACAGGCCGTGCTCTTCCAGCAGTTCCTGGATCCGCTCGGTGCCCTGCTCGGTCAGCGTCACCGCCCGCTGCTTCTCGTCCTTCTCGAAGTCGTCGTCGTCGAGCGCCGGAATGAGCTGATTGATCGCGACGTAGAGGTCCGAGCCCCCTTCGGCCGGACCGGAGATGATCAACGGTGTGCGCGCCTCGTCGACCAGGATGCTGTCGACCTCGTCGACGATCGCGAAGTTGTGGCCACGCTGGACCATGCTGTCGAGCGACAGCTTCATGTTGTCGCGAAGGTAGTCGAAGCCGAATTCGTTATTGGTGCCGTAGGTGATGTCGGCCTGGTACGCCGCCCGTCGCTCGGCCTCGCCGATGCCGGGCACGATGCAGCCGACCGAAAGGCCGAGGAACTCGAAAATCTCGCCCATCCAGCGACTGTCACGGCGGGCGAGGTAGTCGTTGACGGTGACGATGTGCACGCCCTTGCCCGGCAGCGCATTCAAGTACGCAGCGAGGGTCGAGACCAGCGTCTTGCCCTCGCCGGTCTTCATCTCGGAGATGGAGCCCTGGTGGAGGAAGAGGCCGCCCAGGAGCTGCACGTCGAAGTGGCGCTGGCCGAGGGTCCGCTTGGCGCCCTCGCGCACCGTGGCGAACGCCTCGGGCAGAAGGTCGTCCATGCTCTCACCGGCGGCGAGGCGGCCGCGGAACTCTTCGGTCTTCGCCCGGATCGCCGCGTCGTCGAGGACCTCGAACGAGGCCTCGAGGTCGTTGATGGCATCGACCACCTTCCGATTCGACTTCACCAGGCGGTCGTTGGTCGTACCGAAAAACTTTCGGGCGATAGCGCCGAACATGATGGAAAAGAGCCTTTTCGCATGGAGCAGGGCCCACGTGGTCGCGCAGACCCCGTGAGCCTTTCAGATAAGGCTGCACCGGAAAGGTGTCAACGCGGCCGGCGCATCGCGCCCGCTCGGCTTTCGCGCACCCCGTTTACCGAAAATTAAGTTCCGTTTGCGACCCTCTGTGCGTGACCTTCGTGGATGGAGAAGTGCGTGGCCTCGATGCTTCCTCGGCGACACTCGTCGGACCGCGATGCGAGATCGCTGTGGCGCGATCGTCGTGCCGCGAGCGCCCTCGAATTCGCGCTGCTCGCACCGATCCTTCTGCTCATGCTGACGGGGATCGTCCAGTTCGGCTCGATCTACGTGCTGCAGAACAACATGCAGAACGTGGCCCGCGAGGTGTCGCTCCGGCTCGCCACCGGCGACCTCACGATCAACGGCGCGCAGGCCTGGGCGATCGAGCGATTGCCCAGCCATATCGATCGCTACAGCATCGAGGCCGTTCGCAACGACGACTTCTTCGACGTCGCCATCTCGGCACCCCTGCTCCAGGCCGTCCCGATCGACCCCTTGGGTTTCTTCACCACCGGCACCCTCACGACACGTGCCACAGCGCGCGAGGTTCAGCTATGACCATGAACGGCTCCAGCCTGTGTCGTTTACTCGCCGATCGTCGTGCGGCGATCGCGCCGATCGCTGCCGCGGGCTTGACCATGGCCGCCGCGGTCGGGGCGCTGGCGATCGACGTGAATCGGGCCTACACCGTGCAGAACGAGCTGCAGACCGCCGTCGACGCCGCGGCCATGGCTGCGGCCCGCGACCTTCGCGATCCAGAGCTCGCCCTGCGCACCGCGCGGCGGCTCGTCGAGGCGCGCTTCCCGCCAAAGCTGCATGGCCAGGTGCTCGCCGATCGGGACTTCGAGATCGGCACCTGGGATAGCGATACCAAGGTCTTCACGCCGGGGAGCACCGGGCCGAATGCGCTGCGCCTCACCGCCCGGCGTGCCGAGGCCAACGGCAATCCGCAGCCGACGAGCTTCGCTCGGCTCATCGGCTATGCCTCGCTCGACCTCGAGGCGAGTGCCACGGCCACCGTGAGCTCCAGGCTGCCGCTCTGTCTGCTGGCCCTCAACCCGACGGCCAAGAACGCCCTCGAGGCCGCCGGCTCGTCCCAGCTCGTCGCCGACGATTGCGTCGTCTATTCCAACTCCGACGATACCGACGCGATCCACGCCCGTTCGAATGCCTCGATCACCGCCAGCGCCGTCTGCGCCCATGGCGGGGTCAAGGGCGCCCATCGAATCACCCCCGCCCCCGTGACCGGCTGTCCCCGCCTCGCCGACCCGCTGGCCGCCCTGCCGACGCCGACCCGCTGGCCAACCACACATTGCGACGATACCAACGGCAGCTTCGGCCCCGGCACCTTCACCCTGAGCCCCGGCGTCTACTGTGGCGGCATCGAGGTGAAGGCCGACACCACCGTCTTCCTGCAGCCCGGCGTCTACCAGATCGTCGGCGGCGCCAGCTTCACGGCCACCAGTGGCTCGCGGGTGGTCGGCGACGGCGTGCACATCAATGTCGGCAGTGGCGCCGGCAGCGGCAGAATCGACCTGCGCGGCACGCCGGAGCTCGAGCTCAGCGCGCCGCTCACCGGCGACTACGCCGGCGTGGTCCTTTACGCCGATCGCAGCCAGTCCGGCCGAACCCACTACATCACCGGCAATGCCAGCATGGATATCGACGGCACGCTCTACGCCCCGACCGGCAGCGTCGAGTTTACCGGCAACAGCCGGGCGGCGATCACCATGCTGGTCGCCGACACGATCAAGTTCAACGGCAACAGCAGCTTTCAACGCCGAGCGCACGAGACCGACGTGCCGATCCCGAGCGGCTTTGCCGGCCTCGGCGCCGCGACGCGGGTGATGCTCGTGAATTGAGCATGCCGCCCCGCCCGACGTGGTCGGGCGGTGGCAGCAGCCATGGTGCCGCGGCGCTTGTCGCGGCAGGCGGAGTGTGGTCTATGCGCCACAACAATCCGACCTAGAGCCGAAAGCTTTTCGCATGCCCCGTCTTGTTTCCGCCGGCCTCGCCGCCCTCATGCTCCTGAGTGTTCCGGCAGCCGCCGAGGACGATCCCGTCATCGCCATCGTGGATGGCACCGAGCTTCGCCTGAGCGAGCTCGAAGCGAGCTATCTGGAGCTGCCCGAGCAGTTCCGGCAGATGCCGATCGAGGCGATCTACGAGCCGCTGCTCGATCGCCTGATCGACGGCCACCTCCTGCTGCAGGCGGCCGAAGAGGCCGATGTCGCCGCCGATCCCGAGGTCGAGGCCGCCATCGAGCGCGCCCGCAACGATGTCCTGCGGCAGACGCTTATCGAGCGCGCCGTCCGCGACGCGACCAGCGAGGAAGCCATGCGGGCGGCCTACGAGGAACTCAGGGCAGAGCCCGATTTCGCCATCGAGCAGGTCACCGCCCGGCACATTCTGGTCGAGACCGAGGATGAGGCCCGGGAGGTCATCGCCGAGCTCGACGAGGGCGCCGATTTCGCCGAATTGGCGCGCGAGCGGTCGACCGATCCCGCCGCCGCGCGCGGCGGCGAGCTCGGCACCTTCCGTCGGGGCTCGATGGTGCCACCCTTCGAGGCCGCGGCCTTCGCGCTCGAGGCCGGCAGCTACAGCAGCGAGCCGGTGCAGACGCAGTTCGGCTATCACGTCATTCTGGTCGAGGACAAGGCGGCGATCGAGCCCTCCTTCGCCGAGGTCGAGGAGGAGTTGCGCGCCGATCTGGTCCGGCAGGCCGTCGAGGACCTGCTAGAGGACGTGCGCGCCGGGGCCGAGGTGCAGCGCTTCGCCATGGACGGCAGCCCCGAGGAAGGGGGCGACGACGAAGGCGACGAGGAGGACGACAGCGACCAGAACTGAGTATCGCCGGCCGGCCCGGCGCAGACCGGACTATACGACGACTGCCGCGAGGATCGGACCCATGGCCAAGCCGCTGCCGGTATCGCCTCTGGCGCCGCTCGACCCGAAGCCACCTGCCGCGGTGTCGGGCGTGCGCCTGGCCGCGGGCGCGGCCGAAATCCGCTACCGCGGCCGCCCCGATCTCCTGCTCGCCGAGTTCGCCGCCGAGACCACGGTCGCCGGCGTGCTGACCCGGTCGGCGGCCCCGGGACATCCGGTCGGCTGGTGCCGCCGGGCGCTAGCCTCCGGCCGGGCCCGGGCGCTGATCGTCAATGCCGGCAACGCCAATGTCTGCCGCGGCCGGGAGGGTGACGCGGCCGTCGAGCGGGAGGTGGCGGCCGCGGTCCGGCTGATCGGCTGCGCCGCCGACGACGTCTTCGTGGCGTCCACCGGCGTCATCGGCGAGCGGCTGCCGGTCGAGAAGATCGAGGCAGCACTGCCGGATCTGGCCGCCGACCTCGCCGGCGACACGAGTGCGATGGCGGCTGCGGCGCGGGCCATCATGACGACCGACACCTTCGCCAAATGGGCGTCGCGCGAGACGACGATCGGCGACCGGACGATCACCGTTACCGGCATTGCCAAGGGCTCGGGCATGGTCGCCCCGGACATGGCGACCCTGCTGGCCTTCGTCTTCACCGACGCCGCCATCCCGG
>SLRI01000121.1 GCA_007131045.1 Rhodospirillales bacterium | reverse complement strand
TGCGCCTGCTCCTGATCGCGTCGCCGCATGCCGCCGAGCAGGGCACCGGTGCCGGCGCCGACGGCAGCTCCCTTGCCGGCATCACCCGCGATGGCACCACCCACGGCACCGACCGCAGCGCCCCGGGCGGCACCTCTGAGCAGGCCGCCCTGTGGCGGCGGGCCGGCCGCAGCGGTGGCCGGCGCCGACGGCTCGACCGGGTCGAAGCCGGTCTGCTGCACCGCCCAGGCACGGCACTCGCCCTGATCCTTGCTCTGCTGCTCCGGGCCCTGGCCCTGACCCGGGTAGAAGAACATTTCCTCTGCCGCCAGCGGCAGTGCCAGCAGCATGCCGAGAGCGGCGATCATGACTGAAGTGTTCATCGAAGCCTCCTCTTGGGCGTGGCACCGGCGAGATGTCTCGGCGCCACCATCAAAAACGAAAGGTCGCGCCGATGATCGGGCCGCTGAGCTCCACGTCCCAGACGAAGCCGCCGCTCTCGTAGTCGACCTCGAGGTGGCGGTAGCCGGCCCGGACGGAGATGCGGTCGCTGAACTGGTAGCCGAGCGTGCCCAGAAGCTCCCAGGTGAGGTCCGAGGCGACGCCGAAGCCGCCGATGTCCGCGGCACCAGCAAGAAAGAAGCCGCGGCCGAGCTGGGTGCTCCAGCGCAAGCCGATCAGCGGATCCACCCAGGTCTCGTCGTCTTGAACGCTGCGCCCCGGCAGCAGCCCGGCGCTGAGATCGATCTCGCTGTCGACGTACCAGACCCGCGCCCCGGCGAGCACGTCCAGGTTCACTCGCTCGCTCGCCACCACCCGGTAGAACCCGGCGACGGTGGCAAAGAAGGTGCTGGTGTCGACCTCGGCGCGGCCGAACAGACGGCCCGGGGTGGCGCCATTCGCCGACAACGACAATTAGTTCAGGTCGGTGACGATGCCGAACCGGCCGTGGCGCGCCTCGGCCGCGAGCATGAAGGCCATGTCTGCATTCTCGATGATGTCGCCGAAGTCGGCATCCACCGACACCTTCGGCAGCCCCGGGACGGCTCCGACATCCCCGTTCAGGCTGGCGAGCCAGACGTAGGGCGTGAGCGCAAAGCTCCAGCCGCCGGCGTTGGCAGCGGCCGTCTCCTGCGCCTGCGCCGGCAGGCCGATGCCGGCCACGAGCGCCGCCAGTGCCCACCGCGTCAGAGGCTGCCTGCCCCAGGATAGTTTCGTCATGAACCCGGTTCTCCGCTTCGGCTTCGTCACACGAGCCACTCGACTGGTTCACTCGACTGGGTCATCGGGCCGTTCGCAAGTACGTTACGGTAGGTTGCGCCCGAGCGGGGCGGCTGCCGAGCCGATGCGCGGGGTGATCGGGCGCGCTGCGGGCGTTTTCCCGAGCGCGCCCGGTCAGGCTACTCGCCGGGGAAGGCGTCGCCGGGGCGCCAGGTCTTGTCGAACCAGGGTTCGAGCGGTCCGTAGAGGCGGAAGACGGTATTCCAGCCCTTGCCCGGAATGGCCTGGATCCAGTTGCTCTGCGGATCGTCGGGCGCTTCGGGGGCGAAGACGATCGTGTACGTGCCGTCGGCGTTTTGCTGCACGTCGTCGCCGATGCTGCTGACGCCGGGCAAGCGCTGGTCGGTTTGCAGCATGGAACGGGTCTGGTTGTCGTAGACGACGAAGGACCAGAAATCGTTGGCGGGAACGTTCGGCGGCAGCGTCACGCTATAGGTCTCGGCCCCGTCGAACGGCTGGCCCTCGGAATCGAGGTAGAGCACGGCGTATTGCGAACCGACGCCCACTGGAGCGTGCGCCATCGCCGGCGTGATGCCGGTGGCATAGAAGTGGAAGAAGGTCCGGCTGTCCAACACCCGCGCGCCATTGGCCAAGAATTCTTGACTGCCGCCGACGAAGGGCGTGCTCCAGTAGCTCTTGCCGGGATACCAGTAGAAGGCCTCGTCCCGCGGCCGCGCCGCCAGCGTCCGCGCGGTCGCGGCACCGATGGCCGCAGCGTCCTTCAGGATCTTCTGCATTCGCTCGTCGGGCGCGAACGGCTTGCCTTTCTCGATACCGATCGATGCCAAGAGCCCGAGCAGCTCGGGATCGGCGCCCTCGCTCGGTTCCATCTGCACCACCGCGTCGATCTCGTCGAAGATCTCGTGATCCATCCGGTGAATGGTGTGGTGGGGCAACCCCGACACGTCGACGAAGGTCATCTCGGGCGGATCGTCGGCCTGCGACAGCGGGTAGGCCTTGAACGTCTTCCTCGTCTGCTCGGCTGCCGGCCCTGGATCGGCCGGGCGGCCAAGCCTCGCGCTTCGCCTATTTCGCCGGCCTCTACGACCATGCGAATCGCACGATTCGGGAGCTTGCGCTCGCCGAGATTTTCCAGTCACCCTACGCCCTGATCCGGACTATGCGGCCCCGGGTCGCGCGGGCGGACATCGCCAGGGTGCTGCGCGACCCGCGCTGGCGCGAATGGGCCCCGATCCACATCCTGTTCTTGGGCCTCGGCGATGATCCGGCCGACCACGCGTTCGTCCGCCGCATGGCCGAGCTCGCCGCAACGCGCGGCAACGCGCCCGACCTCGCAGCCTGGATGACGGCTCTGGTCGAAATCGTCGGCCCGCCAGCCGTGGCGGCGCTGCGCCGCACCTATGTCGAGGACGAGGCACGCGGTGTCGAGGAGGTTGCGCGCGCTGGTGACGGCGCTGGCGGTGCTGGCCGAGGGCGGCGCTGACGGCGCACGATCCCGACCCTCGCAGAAGCGCGCGATGACCTTGGCGCTCCTCACGTCGCAATAGCCGGGTGTTGAAGTCAGATGAAGCCGCGTGGCCTCAATTCGTTGGCCCTTCAGTTTGCTCGTGCGCGTTCATCGCGGCGTCGAATTGGGCTTCGACCGCCAACTGGGCAGGCCGATCCTTCAGGCCGGCCCAATAGGCCTCGAACGCCGGGCGCTTTTCCAGCGTACCGACGCGCATGCCCCAGCCGATCTGGGAGCCGATGTAGACATCGGCCGCGCTGAAGCGATTTCCGGCAATGTAGGCACGCCCCGCCACCGCGCGGGCCAGTGTGTCGACGACCGCCGCGAGCGAGCCGTAGCCGACCTGCATCTCCTGCTCGCTGGTCGGCTGAAAGCCGCATGCATGGTTGCCGAGCGCCGCTTCGACCGGGCCGGCACCGAAGAACAGCCAGCGGTAGTAGGCCCCGCGGTCGGCGAGCGGCGGCGCCAGCCCGGCTTTTGGGAAGGCGTCGGCCAGGTAGGCGCAGATCGCTGCCGCCTCGGTCACCACGACCTCGCCGTGCTCGATCGCGGGCACCTTGCCCATCGGGTTGATCGCCAGATACGCGGGCGCCTTCATCGTCGTGCCGTATTCGAGGATCTCCGTCCGGTAGGGCACGCCGAGCTCCTCCAGCATCCAGTGCACGATGCCGCCGCGCGAGAAAGGGTTGGTATAGAAGACGAGTTCTGCAGCCATCGGTCCTCCTTATCGATGCGAATGGGCTGGTCTTTGGTCCGTGGAGCCGAGATGCCGATCGCCACATCAGGACGGCCGCGGCCATGATCCAGACAAGGAACACGGCAGCCGCCACCATGCCCAGCGCCATGGTGAAGCCGGAAAAGTCGTTCAATTCCATCGCGGTTCCGGTCGCCGGCATCCTCGAGGCGGGCAGCAGACGGCCAGCGCCGAGCCGGGCAGAATAGCGCGAGCTGAAGGCAATTGCGAGGTCGAGCACCGCCAGGGTGCAGGCCGCGCCGGACGTCGGCCAGGCGATCCGCGACCCCGCCCCCTTGCCGTTCATGGCGCTTGACGGCATGTCCGGCCCCTCGCACAACGAGCGGAAAGCAGGGTGATCAGAAGAGGCTAGAAACGACCGATGATAAGCACTCGACCGCGCGTCGTGCCGCCCTTCCTCCGCGCTTCGCTCGGCGGCAACTTCCTCTTGGTGCCGCTGATCCTGATCTGCGTCGCCCTCTTCTTCCTGGCGCCGAATTTCGCCACCGGCCAGAATATCGAGAACATTTTGAGGCTGGCCGCCATCTACGCCATCATCGGGGTCGGGCAGACCTTCGTGATGACCTCGGCCAATATCGACCTCTCGGTCGGCTCGATGGCGGCACTCATCATGGCGCTGGTCGGCACCGTGGTGCTCGGCGGCTACGGGGTCACGGCGGGCATCGCGCTCGCTCTCGTGCTCGGTGCTGCCATGGGCGCCCTCAACGGCATCATCGTCACCAAGCTCAAGATTCCGGCCTTGCTCGCCACACTCGGCGTGCTGGTCACCTACCGAGGTGTCGTGCAGGAATACATGTACGGTTCCTACCACGTCCGCTTCCCCGAATCCTTGCGCTTCCTCGGCCAGGGCAGCCTCTTCGGCGTGCCGATGCCGGTCTGGATCGCGCTGGTGGTCGCGATCCTCGGCTATCTCATCCTCCGCCATACCCGTTTCGGCCGCCACGTCATCGCCGTGGGCTCCAACGAGCAGGCGGCGGCGCGCGCCGGCATCAATGTCGACCGGGTGAAGATCGGCGTCTTCGCGCTGCAGGGCTTGCTCGTCGGGGTCGCCGCGATCCTCTTCATGGGCCGCTTGAACTCGGCGCACCCGAGCTTCGGCATCGGCATGGAGCTGCACATCATCGCCGGCGTCGTGCTCGGCGGCACGCTGCTGTTCGGCGGCTACGGCACGATCATCGGCACGGTCTTGGGCATGATCCTCATCGGCGTGCTCGAGAACGGCCTGCTGCTCGCCGGGGCCGGCTTCTTCTGGCAGCAGATCTTCCTCGGAGTCCTCATCATCGCGTCGGTGGGCACGCAGCTCTACTTCCACCGGCGCCGCGCGCGCAGTTGAACCAACCAAATCAGCCAAGAATCCATCAGGGAGAGAAAATCATGACCACCACCCGCCGCTCGCTCCTCGCCGCTTCGGCGCTGGCGATCGGGCTCGCCATCGGCGCTCCGGCCCAGGCCGACGAGAAGCACGTCGCCTTCGTCTCCTTCACCCAGGACATCACCGACATGTACGGGCAGATCCTGCGCGGGATGGAGCGCCGGCTCGAGGCCGAGGGCTTCGACTACCGGATCACCACGGCAGCCCCGCAGGGCGCCGACGATTTCGCCGGAATGGACCGCATCCTCGCCGACATCGCCACCATCCGCCCCGACTACGCCGTGGTCGGCGGGGCCTCGTTCGAGCTGATCATGGATCGGGTGAAGGAGATCCAGGACGCCGGCAGCACCGTCATCGTCATCGACGTACTGCCCGAGTCGCTCGACTACGAGCCGGTCGTCGATCCCCTGACCTGGGTCGCGGTCGACCACCACCGGATGGGCATCGTCGGCGGCACCTGGATCGGCGAGCGGTTCTGCGAGGAGGGCACCAATCCGATCAAGATCGCCCTCTTCAACGGCACGGCCGCGTCGGAGATCTCGCAGCTGCGCATGGGCGGCGCCATGGAGGCGATCCGCGAGGTGGCCGAAGGGTGCGGCGCCGAGGTCGAGGTGGTGAACGAGGTGTTCGCCGACTTCAGCCGCGAGCGCTCCTACAACCTCGTCCAGACGGTGATCACCGCGCACCCGGATCTCGATCTGATCATCGGTGCCAACAGCAACACGGCGCTCGGCATCATGGACGGGCTCGACGCCTCCGGCAGGCTCGAGGGCGGACCGAAGATCCTGGGCATGGGCGGCCAGCTCGACGAGATGGCCGCGATCGGCCGCGGCGACATCGCTGCCGCCGGCTTTCGTGATGCCCAGCGCATGGGCTTCGTGACCGCCGATTCGATCATCGCCCATGCCGACGGGCGGGAGGGCGAGGTCGAGAAGGTGACCATCGCCGAGCTGCCGATCCTCTACGACTGCGACACCGTCTTCGAAAACGTGCCGTTCGCGATGCTCGACAACGACGGCTTCAGGAACCTGATCGACCAGGCCACCTGGGACGAGTATCGCGCCACCCAGGAATAGAGACCGACGCCCACGGGGCGGCTGCGCGCCGCCCCGCCCTCATCCTCGTCGTCCGAGCGGAAAAACCATGAGCGCAACCGCCAAGCAGCCCGTCCTCGAGCTCGTCGGCATCGGCAAGAACTATGGTGCCGTGGAGGCCGCAGCCGATGTTTCCTTCAGCATCCACAACGGCGAGGTGGTAGCGCTGGTCGGCGACAACGGGGCCGGCAAGTCGACGCTGGTCGGCATCATGTCGGGGGTCATCGAGCCCTCGGCCGGCACGATGCGGATCGACGGCAGCGCGGTCACCTTCCAGAGCCCGCGTGATGCCCGCGATGCCGGGATCGAGACGGTCTACCAGGACCTGGCGCTGGTCGACGAGCTCGATGTCGCCGGCAACATGTTCCTCGGCCGCGAGGCCACCTTCGGCGGCGGCCTCGGCCGCTTCCTGGGTGCCCTCGATCTCGGCGGCATGCGCAAGCGGACGGCGGAGGCGCTGAAGAAGGCCGAGCTCCGCGTGCCCGACATCGACCGGCCGGTGCGCGCCATGTCGGGCGGCCAGCGCCAGGCGACGGCGATCGTGCGCACCGTCTTCTGGGGCAAGCGGCTCCTTATCCTCGACGAGCCCACGGCAGCACTCGGGGTCGACGAGTCCGAGCATGCGCTCAGGACGATCGACAATCTCAGGCGCCAGGGCATCCCCATGCTGGTCGTCAGCCACAACCTCCAGCACGTGTTTCGCATGTCCGACCGCATCGTCGTGCTGCGCCACGGCCGGGTGCAGGCCGACCTCGTGACCGCCGACACCTCACCCGAGGACGTCGTCGGCCACATCACCGGTGCTAAGGTGACCGAGCTCGAGCGCCGAGCGGCCCGGCTCGAGGCCAGCCTCTAGCAAGTTTAGGACTTCACCGGGGCTGGTCGATCGAGGCGCCATCCATCGGGCCGGAACCAGAGCTGCAGCGCGTGGTTTCTTGTCGCCTGGATCGAGGAGAACGGCATGCTGCAATCGGTGTCTGGT
>SLRI01000108.1 GCA_007131045.1 Rhodospirillales bacterium | reverse complement strand
GGCCGATCGAGGTCAGGGCACTCGGCCGCGTGGTCACCGCGGGCTTCGTCGTCGAGGCGAACGACGTCATCGTCCGCGGCTTTACCGTCGACAACCGGGGCGTCCCGCATCCCGACGGCTGGCGCACCGGCTTCCACCTCGCCGGATCGCGCCTCGGCATCATCGACAACACCGTCACCGACCCCGGCGGCTACGGCATCCATTGCCACCTGCACGAGCCGCACTGCGCGGACACGGCGATCATCGGCAACACCGTGCGCGGCGCCGACGGCATCGGCATCAACGCCATGGGCCGCGACATCCTGATCGAGGGCAACGACGTCGCCGGCTCGGTGGTGGTCGAGGCGGGCGATGCCGACGGCATCCGCTTCTTCGGCGAGCGGATCCTGATCCGCGACAACTACGTCCACCACATCTTCGACCGCGGCTACGAAGGCGAGGGGCCGCACACCGACTGCTTTCAGACCTTCGATTCCGGCCGGCCCTCGACGCGCGACGTGGTGATCGAGGACAATGTCTGCTTCGACGTCGACCACCAGTGCCTGATGGCCGAGACCCCGGTTCGGGGTCAGGGCGCCAACCTGATCTTTCGCCGCAACGTCTGCGCCAACAACGGCAGCCAGGGCGTCCTGATCCGCGAGTTCGACGGGCTTCTGGTCGAAGACAACGTCTTCCTCTCGACCATCTACTATACCGCCGTGGTGCTCCGCCAATCGGTCAGCAACGCCACCATCCGCTGCAACCTCGTGGTCGGCAGGCCGGCGCTCCACGAGATCGACCGGAGCTCGCGCCGAGGGCTGCGCATCACCGGCAACCGCCGTGCCCCGAACGCCGCGGCAGCACCCGCCGCGCACGCTGCGATGAGCGACGCCGGCTGCGACCTGCCGCCCGTGTCCCCCTGGCTGGAGAGCACCACGCTGCTGCCCGGCGCCGAAATTCTGCATTACGCCCGAGGATACGACCGATGATCGAGATTCAACGCCTGCCGTTCTGGCCGGCCGTCCGCTTGCCCTACCGCCTCGCCCGCTCCTCGGTGCAGCTCGCCGTCGACAAGGCGCTCGGCGTCGAGACGACGCTGATGCGCAACGAGCTCGACGTCGGCCTCGACCAGCCGGCCGACTTCATCCACGGACCCGTGGGCTGGACCACGCTCTGGCGCATCTTTCGTCATCTGGCCCCGACAGCCGACGACGTGCTCTACGACGTCGGATCCGGCAACGGCCGCCCGCTCCTGGTGGCCGGCCGCTTCGCCTTCCGCCGGATGATCGGCATCGAGCTCTCGCGCCGCATGCACGAGGAGGCCCAGGCCAATCTCGCCCGCTGCCGGCTGCAGCCGAAATGCCCGGTCGAGCTGATCGAGGGCGATGCGCTGGTCCAGCCGGTCCCGCCCGGCACCTCGATCGTCTTCTTCGCCAACCCGTTCGACGGCGAGATCTTCGATCGCTTCATCACCCATCTGCTCGACGATCTCGAAGCGAACCCGCGGCCCTTGCGCTTCGTCTACTACAACCCCCGCGAGCACGCCAAGCTGGCGGCGCTGGGCTGCTTCAAGCTGGTCCACCGCTTTCCCGGCCTCAGGCCGACGAAGAACTGGTCGCGGATGATGACCACGCATTTCTACGAGGTGTCGCCGATCCGCGCGCGCAGCAGCAACGAAGCGGCGTCGACCCGTGGCCAGTGACGCCGAGGTGGCGCCGCGGGTGCTGCTCGACCAGCGGCCGTCGCGTCTGCCTGCGCACGTGGCGCCGCTGCCAGAGGGACCCGAACCGGCGACCGGCCCGATCGCCGCGCGTTCCACCACAGCCCGTTCCACGACCGAACGTTCCACCATCGATAGGGGGCGGCTGCCGCGGGGGGCGGTGACTGCCGGTGCCGCGGCATCGACCCTGCCGCTGGACGGCCCGCCGATCCGCCGCCGGGGCTCGGGCATCGGCCGCGTCTTCCTCTGGCTCACCCTGCTCGGCATCCTGCCGGTGCTGCTCGCCGCCACCGCCGCCTATCTCGCCGCCGCCTATCTCGACGAGCAATATGGCGGGCGGAGCGAGATCATGTTCCACCTGCCCGAGCTCGCAGGCGACGCCGCCAACCGCTTTCTCGCGACCCAGCCCGTGGTGGCGCGGAGCTTTCCCGTGGTCGGGCCCGTGGCCCAGGCGGAGGCGATGCCGGTCGAAGACCTGTTGGCCAATCTCGATACCACGCTGGTCCAGGGCAGCACGCTGATGCGCATCGAGTATCACGACGTCGACGCCGAGCGCATCCTCCGGGTCCTCGAGGGCTTGACCACGGGCTATCTCGCCCTGTTGCGCGACATCGCGCTGATCGAAGGGGCCAGCCACCGCATTCTGAGCGCGCCCTACCTGCTCGAGGACCCGGTCTCGCCGCGGCCGATCCGGGCTGCTGCCATCGGTGCGGTGGTCGGGCTCGCCGTCGCCTTCGCCGGCCTCGTGATCCTGGCCCAGCTGCGCCGGCCGGCGTGACCCGGCAGGCCGGCTCGAGCGGCGAGTTGAGGGTTAAAATGAGCGGCAGCCCGAACGTAGCGCCGAGCACCCCCGACCCCGGCAGCCCCGGCAGTGACGTGACCGAACTCGCCGGCCACTCGCGGACGGTCGTCGTCTGGACCTTCGCCACCCGGCTCACCGGCTTTCTGCGCGTGGCCCTGCTCGCCGCCGTGCTCGGCCCCACCTTCTTCGCCAATCTCGTGCAGACCGTCCTGGTCCTGCCCTATCTCGTCTGCCAGCTGTTGATGGCATCATTGGTGCCGGCGATCCTCACGCCGCATCTGGTGCGGCTGCTTCGGGCCGGCGAGGGCAGGGCGGCGCACCGGCTCGCCTGCAGCTTTCTCGGCATCGCCACCGCCTTCTTCGGCCTCGCCGCCGTCCTCACCGTCCTGGCCGCCCCCTTGGTCCTGCCGCTCTTGACCCTGGCCGTCGACGACCCGGCGGTGCGCGCCGCCCAGATCGAGCTCGGCTGGTACCTCGTCCTCTGCCTCGCACCGCAAATCCCGCTCTTCGGCATCGCGTCGATCGGCCTCGCGGTCCAGCAGGCGCAGCAGCGCTTCGCGCTGTCCACCGCCGCGCCCGCCTTCGAGAACCTGGGCTTCGGCCTGGTGCTGGTGGCGAGCGCGGTGCTGTTCGGCAGCGGCGGCGATGTCGGCGAGGTGAGCTTGGCCCAGGTGCTGTTCCTCGGGCTCGGCTCGACGCTGGCGGTGGCCGCCCACGCCGCCGCACAGTGGTGGGGGGCGGCACGGGTCGGCATGCCGCTCTGGCCCCGCGGTGGCTGGCGGGCGCCCGAGCTGCGCGCCGAGCTGATGAGCGTGCTGCGCATGGCGCTGCCCTCGAGCGGCAACGCCATCCTGGTCTCGCTCGGCTGGCTCGCCATGCTGATCGTGGCCGGCGGCATCCCCGGCGGGGCGGTCGCCTTCCAGATCGCCTACAACCTCTTCAACCTGCCGATAGCGCTTTGCGCCCGGCCGATCGCGACGGCGCAACTGCCCCTGCTCGCCCGCCGCATCGCCGCCGGCCACGCCGGCGCCGGCCTCTTCCACGACGCCCTTCGGCTCACCCTCTTCGTCACCCTGCCGGCGATCCTGGTCTTCCTCTCGATGGCCGACCAGCTCGCCAGCCTCGTCGCCTTCGGCGGCATGCGCAGCGAGACCGGCCTGGTGCTCGTGGCCGCCTCGATCATCGGCCTCGGCATGGCGATCCTGGGCGAGGCCGTGATGGTGGTCTCGAGCTCGGCAGCCTACGCCCGCCACGACGCCGGCTCGCCGTTCCGCGCCATGGCGTTGCAGACCGGCATCCTGCTCACCGGCCTCTTGCCGGTGGCGCTCCTGGTCGCCGGGCCCTTCCGGCTCACCGCCATCGGCCTCGTCTTCTCGCTCGCCACCATCGCCGGCGGCCTCTATCTCTACCGCTGCCAGCTGCCGGCGGATCGCCGCCGGCTCGACCCGTCGCTCGGCCGCGATCTCGCCTGCGCCATGGCCGCGGTGGGCGCCGGGCTCGCCGCCGCCGCCCTCTGGCCGGCCCCCGTCGGCATCCTCGAAGCCCTCTTTAGCCTCGGCCTCGCCGCCGTCGGCTATCTGGCGCTGCAGTGGCTCTGCCGCTCGAGCCAGCTCGCCCTCCTGCTCTCGACCCTTCGCCCGTCGCCGCAACCGGCGGCGGTAGACGGCGGCGGCCGCTGATGGCGGGCGCGCGGGCCATGGCCACACCGGCAGCTTCCGGCCGCGGACCCGATTGGCCGCTGGCCCTCGGCCTCGTCGCCATCCTCCTCTCGGCCATCCTCGGCGGCATCGCCACCGGGCTCGGCGACATGCGGGGCGCAGCGCTGGCGATGGCGGTGCCCATCGGCCTCGCGATCTATGCAGCACCGCAGCTCGGCGCCTATCTCTGGCTGGTCTCGAGCCCGCTCATCGTCGGCCTCGCGCGCGGCGACATCGTCCCCTTCGTCCGCCCCAACGAGGCGCTGCTGCTGTTGATCCTGGGCGCTGTCGCCTGCCGCGTGGTGCCCGAGATGCTCGCCGGGCGCTGGCGCCTGCCGCCGCTCGGCCGGTTCGACCTGGCGCTCGGTCTTCTGGCCCTCACCGGCTCGCTGCTGCCGCTGTTCACCCGCCTCGCCCGCGACCTGCCGCTCGATCTGGAGGACGTGCTCTACAGCTTCGTGCTGATCAAGTACTTCCTGATCTATGCGCTCTTCCGGCTGACCATCACGACGCTGGCCCAGGTCCGGGCCTGCCTCGTGCTCGTGGTCGCTGCGGCCGTGCCCGTGGCCGTCGTCGCGCTGTTGCAGGTCAACGGCCTGTTCGGCGTGCCTGGGCTGCTCGCCACCTACTACGACCAGCCCTTCTCCGGCACCTCGGGGCCGGTCACCGGCCGTGCGACCTCGACCGTGGCGAGCTCGTTCGGGGTCGCCAACATCATGATTCAGACGGCGGTCGTCCTCGCCGGCTGGTTCATCGTCTACCGCCGACCCCGCTGGCTCCTGCTCGGCCTCGGCGTCGTCTGCCTGCTCGGCGTGCTCGCCGCCGGCCAGTTCTCCGGCATCATCGGCATCATCATCGCGATTGCCGTCGGCGGCTGGCTGATCGGCCGGCTGCGCCAGCTGCTGCTCTGGTCGCTGCCGGTCCTGGCGCTCGGTGGCGCCTTGCTCTGGCCGGTCCTCGACGAGCGGCTCAGCGGCTTCGAGCGGGAGTCCGGGCTGCCGCAGAGTTGGGAAGGGCGGATCGACAATCTCGAGCGCTTCATCCTCCCGGAGCTGACCGCTGGCGACAACTGGTATCTCGGCGTCCGCCCGGCACCCCAGGTCCCGGCACCGGAATGGTGGCGCGACTTCGTCTATATCGAGAGCGGCTACATCTGGCTCTTGTGGATCGGCGGCCTGCCGTTCCTCGCAGCATATCTCGCCTTCTCCTGGGTCGGGCTGGTCGATCTCGGCCGTACCGCCAAGCGGCGCGCCGACGCTGTCGGCATCGCCGCGCTCGCCGCCACCACCGGCCTCGCCATGGTGGCCGTCCTGATGCTGTTCGACCCGCACCTGACGATGCGCGGCGGCGCCGACCTGCTCTTCCCGCTCCTGGCCCTGGCCATGCTCCGGCCGGCGCACCACCCTGATTCCACCCCACCAGCCGAGCGAGCCGTACCATGACCCCCCGCAACCGCCCATCCGCCCATCGCACCGCCTGGCTGGTCGGTCTCGGCCTGCTCGCCGCCTGCAACTTCGAGTCCGGCGAACGGGCGCTCCAGCAGGGCGACGAGGCGCGCGCCGCCGAGATCTGGCAGGCCCTGGCGCAGCGCGGCGACATGCGGGCGAGGCTCGCCCTCGGCCGGCTGAACACCGCCGCCGACGCCACGCCCGAGGAGCTCGAGGAGGCCGAGCGCGAATTCACCCGGGTGGTCCGCCTCGGCGAGGAGTGGCAAGAGGCCTGGGCGCGCTACGAGCTCGGCCAGCTGGCGCTGCGCCGCGACCAGCCGGGGGTCGCCGCCGGCCAGTTCGAGGCGGCGCTGCGCCTGGGCGTGCCATGGGCCGGCTACGCCCTCGGCCAATTGCTGGCCGAGGGCAGGGGGATGCGCCAGGACCCGGACCGGGCGCTGCGGCTGACCGCCCGTGCCGCCAGCGCCGGGGTGCCGCCGGCGATGACCGCGATGGGCGACTTCTACACCCGGGGCGTCGGCGTCGCCGCCGATCTCGATTCTGCCCGCGAGTGGTACCGAGACGGTGCCGAGGCGGGCGATCCCTGGGCGCACTATGCCCTGGCCCAACTGGTCCTGGCCGAGATCGAGGAAGGCAGGGCGCCGCGCTCCGAGCTCGCTGTGGCCGCAGCAGCCCTCGAGGCCGCGCTCGCGCCCACCACCGAAGGCAGGGTCGAGCCGGCGAAGCGGGCCCTGGCCGACCTTCTCCTGCCGATCGACGCGGCCACGGCCGAGATCGTCACCCCGGATTCGGAGCGGGCACTGGCCCTCTACGAGAGCGCCGCCGCCGCGGGCGACCCCTGGGCGCGCTTCCGCCTCGCCGACATCCTCGCCACCGGCCGCCTCGGCACGACCGACCCGACCCGTGCAGCCGAGCTCTACGGCGCGGCGCTAAAAGGCGGCGTCGACCGGGCCGCAACCGTGCTGGGCTGGCTCCACGAGACCGGCACCGGCGTCGCCTTCGACCCGGAGAGAGCCGCCGGCTACTATGCAAGGGCGGCCGCCGACGGCGATCTCGATGCGCTCCTCGGCCTCACCCGCCTCGCCCGGCTGCCCGACCCCCCCGCCATCGATACCGCCGGCCTTTTGCCCAGGCTCGAGGCAGCACTCGACGAGCGCCCGGCCGAGGCGGCCCAGCTTCTGGGCGAGATCTACCTCGATGGTGACCTGGTCGCAGCCGATCCGGCTCGGGCCGCAGCCTATCTCGAGCGGGCGCTCGAGGCCGGCGATACCAGCGTCCGGCCGCG
>SLRI01000260.1 GCA_007131045.1 Rhodospirillales bacterium | reverse complement strand
GGACGGCAAACGCCTGATCAGGCATACTTCAACAAGCCGCTTCTCGCAGCGGCCTAACCCCGGCAGACGATCCACTTATCGAAGCGGCGAGCCTGTTCAGACAAACCGAGCCACCTCTGTCCTCGAGATCGTCGGTGTCGATGTTCATGGTGGCATCTCCTCGGCGCGGCCCCGACCACCGGGGCCTGCTACCGGCCTGAGCCCCACCGGGGGGCCCGGCGGGGCGGCAGTGCCGAGGTGTGAGGGAGCGGCCGCCGGCTAGTCCGCCTCGGTCGTCTTTGGCCGGCTGGCCGGCGCGGTGGGCTCGTCCGGGTCGGGGGCCTCGAGCTTCTCGAGATCGGGGTCGTTCTCGAAGGAGAGCCCCGCAGCGTAGTCCACGATCAGATCGTGGAGAAACTGTGACGGTTTCTTGCGTTCCGCCGCCGCCATTCGCTGCAGCAGCAGCTCTGCCCGGTCGCTGATCCGATGGACGGCCATGTCGGTCACTCCCCGGTGATGTGGTAGATTCGCCGTCCCTGATCGTCCTTGGTCGAGGTGACCTCGAGGCCGAGCTTCTTCTTGAGGGCCCCGGAGATAAAGCCCCTGATGCTGTGTTTTTGCCACGCTGTGGCCTCGGCGATCTCGTCGAGGTCGGCGCCCTCGGGGCGTCGGAGCATGGCGATCAGCTGAGCCTGCTTGGTGCCTTCGCGGGTCTGCGGCTTCGCCTCGGCAGCCGGCGCCTCGGCGGCGACACTCTGGTAGGCGGCGAACCCCAGGGTCGTCAGGCCGACGCTTTCGCCGTTGGCGGTGGCGAGGCCCTTCTTGGTCAGGCTGGCGACCAGCCCCGGCAGGCTCGTGGGCTCGATCGTCTCCGGCCCCTGGTCGAGGCAATCGCGCCAGACGCTGCCGGCATCGTCGAGGGTCTTGGGCTCGGCGCCGTTGACCGGGGTCATCAGGTTGCGGGCGATGTTGACCAGCAGCTTGCGCTCGCCCCGGGTGAGCTTCGGCAGGGGCTGGGCCTCGCCCTCGGCTGCCCGCTCGGCCGCACCAGCCTTGACCGCGGCCACCACCTCGGCGGTGATGGTCTCGACCTTGGCTCTGGCATCCTCGGTGACCTCGGCGAGCCAGTCCTCGGGGCTGAGGCGGCCGTCGAGCAGGCCCGGGGCGGCGTCGAGGATCTCGTCGGTGGTCAGGCCCAGGGCCGCGGCGCGACGCTCGAGGGCCGCCAGCGCCTTGTCGCGGTTGGCGGGGTTGCGGGGCTGGCCGTCGAGGGCCGAGAGGATGGTGGCGAGCTCGGTCTTGGAGAGGTTGGTCGGCATCGTCTTGGTCTCCGGATCTCGGGCCGCACCCTTGCGGCTCCTACGACCCCGAGCCCCGGCTGCGGCGCAGCGCGGGGCCGTGGCGGTGCTGTGGGGCCTCAGCCGGCGTGCTCGCCCTCGTTGAAGGCCATGTCGGTGATCTGCTCGAGGAGGTTGGCGTAGTGGGCGACATGGTCGACATGGCTCCAGGTGACCTCGTCGGGGCCGACGTCGAAGTGGTCGTCGCTGAGGCTCTGCAGGCGGGCGAGCATCGCGTCGATCTCGGCCTTCTTCGCGACAAAGGCGGCCAGGGCCTTCTCCTGGTTGCTGGTCTTCGCGGTCGGGCTGGTCATTGTCGGTCTCCGTCGGCTCGTTGGCGTGGGGGCATGAATCGCTTCGATGGGCTTGCTTATCCAGTGGAATATCGCGCTGCCGATCGAGATTAAGTCGTTGACTGGGCTTGGCTTTTGATCGGCAAGGCGACGACGTTGCCAGCCTTGCCCGAGCGCCTCGACCGCTTCGGCCCGCCGCTCTGCCGACCGGCCTCGTAGGCCGCGCCAGAAAATCGGCCTGTCCGAAGTTCCGCGGCAGGCGCTGTGCCGCGTGCGTTGAGCCTCCCTATCGTCGATATCCATTCCGCGATGCAGCCTCGAGCCCGTCGGCGCCGCTCAGCGGCGAGCTAGAGCTGCAGCGGCTCGCGCGCCGCTCTCAGAGCAGCGAGAGGCCGCCGTCGACGCGCAGGATTTGGCCGGTGACGTGGCGGGCCTCGCGCGACAGGAGGAAGGCGATGGCGGCGGCGATGTCGGCGGGCTCGGCGATCCGCCCGCTGGGTGTCGCCCGGGCCGCGGCCTCCCAGGCGGTGGGTGCGAGCGCTGCGTGGCCGCCGTCCTTGCGGGTGAAGCCCGGGGCGACGCAGTTCACCGTCACGCCCCTGGGTGCTAGCTGGAAGGCGAGGTTGCGTGCCAGTGCCTCGAGCGCCCCCTTGCCGGCCGCGGTCGCCGGAAAGAGGGTGTTGTTGATCCCGATATCGTGGGCGACGAAGGAGCTCACCGCGACCACCCGGCCCCAGTCGGACGCTTCGAGCGCCGAGAGCGCCGCCGTCGCGAGTGCCGCGAAGGGGAGTGCGTTGAGCGCCACCGCCGCCGTGATGTCGGCCGTCCCGATATCGCCGAAGCGCGCCTTTTGCGCCCGGCCGGCATTCGAGACTAGCTGATCGAGGCGGCCGAAGCGCTCGATCGCGAGGGCCACGAGGTCCGCCGCGACCTCGGGCTCGGTCAGGTCGGCGAGCCGGGTCATGACCACAGCACCGGCCGCCCCGGCATCTGCGGCCACGGCGTCGAGGCCCTCGGCATTGGCCCGGGTGGTCAGGACGAGGGCGGTGCCAGGAGCGGCCAGCCGCCGGGCGGTCGACGCCCCGATGCCGCTCGCCGCACCGGTGATCAGGACCACCCGCTCGATCGCAGCCTCCTTCATCGCCCCGCTTTCCCCCTGGCCTCGCGCATTCGGCTGTACCAATGGCCGTGCCGCATGCTTAGAACAGCACACGTCCTGGGTTTCCGCGGATCGGCACCCGGCGTCAAGAAATGAGGAGACGACTCGTATGCGAAGCCTGGCCCTGGCCCTTGCCGCCACCATCACGCTCACCGCCGGCCCACTCACCGCCGTCACAGCCGCGGCACAGACCACGATGCGGCTGCACACCCTGGTCCAATCGCCCCACCCCTATAACGACATGGCCGAGTACATGGCGGCCGAGATCGCCGAGCGCTCGGGTGGCGAGATCCAGATCGAGATCTTCCCGGCAGCCTCGCTCGGCAACGATCCGGCGGTGATCGGCGAGATGGCGCTCGGCACTATCGACCTCATCGTCTCGTCAACCAACAACGCCGAAGGCTCGGTGCCGGCACTCGCCGCCTTCTCGCTGCCCTATCTCTTCACCGGCATCGACGACTTCATGGAACGGGCGGGCCCCGGCACCGAGATCGAGGCGCATTTCCGGGAGCGCTTCACCGAGAGCGGCTCGGGCATGCACCTCTTGGCGCTGAACGCGTCCGGCACCCGCAACTTCTCGACCGCCCGCGGGCCGGTGGAAGAGGTGGCCGACATCAGCGGCACCCGGATGCGGGTTCCGCCCTCGCCCTTGATGGTCAAGACCTGGGAAGCGCTGGGCACGGTGCCCGTAACGGTGGCCTGGGCCGAGCTCTATGCCGCGGTCCAGACGGGTGTGGCCGAATCGCTCGAGAGCTCGATCCCGGGCTATCTCGGCTCCAAGCTCTACGAGGTGGCCCCCAACCTGGCGCTCACCGAGCACACGCTGCTGGCCAGCCACATCTCGATTTCCGAGGTCACCTGGAACCGGCTGAGCGAGGCCGAGCAGGCGATGTTCGAGGAAGTGGCCGCCGAGGCCACCATGCTGGGTGCCAGGATGGGCGTCCAGTACGACGAGGAACTCGTCATGGAACTCGAGAACGAGCACGGGGTGACGGTGACCCGGCCGGACATCGCCGAATTCGCCGCGGCCGTCGATCCGATCCTCGACGAGCTGGCCGCCGAAATGGGGGTCGAGGCCGAGCTGGAGCTGATCCGCGGCGGCGGTTGAGCGGCGTGGCTCGGGGCCCTCGGCATTGACCGTCCGCGCGCGATGTCGACCGAACCAGCAACGACACCGCGGGCCCCCGAGCCGCTCGGCAGCATCGCCGAGTGGCTCGAACGTGGGCTCCTGCTCCTGGGCACGGTGGCGTTCGCAGCCCTCATCGTCACCGTGGCGCTCCAGGTCCTGGCGCGCAACGTTCTCGGCATGGGCATGGCCTGGACGCTCGATCTGGCGCAGCTGCTGTTCGCCTGGTGCATCTTCACCGGTGCTGCAATCGCGGTGCGCCGCAATGCGCACTACCGGGTCGAGTTGATCCCCGAGCACCTGACCCGCGTCCTCGCCGTGCTCGGTCTCTCCGCCTTCATCGTCTCGATGGTCGTGGTCGGCGTCCTGCTCTGGTCCGGCTGGGCGATGGTCGAGGTCACCGCCCGCCGGCACAACCAGGCGCTCGGCATCTCGCAGGCTTGGTTCTACGCCGCGATCCCCTTCGGTGCCGCGGCCTCGGCCGTCTTTCTCCTGGAGCGCGTCTCGATCACGCTGGGGCGGCTGCGTGGCGAACGAGACTCTGCCGCATGAACCCCCTGGCACTGCTGCTCGGCACGTTCTTTCTCTTGATCCTGCTCCGCGTCCATATCGGCTTCGCGCTGATCATGGCGTCCGTCGTCGTCATGCAGCAGCAGGGCCTGCCGCTCGGATCCGTGGTCAACCAGATGTATGCCGGCATCGACAGCTTCCCGCTGCTCGCCGTGCCGTTCTTCATGCTGCTCGGCCGCATCTTGAATGCCGGCAGCATCACCACCCGCCTCCTGAAGGTCGCCGATGCCGGGGTCGGGCACATCCGGGGCGGTCTCGGCCATGTCAACGTCACGGTCTCGATGGTCTTTGCCAGCCTCTCGGGCTCGGCCGCGGCCGACACCGCGTCGGTGGGCTCGATCCTCATCCCGGCGATGAAGAAGGCGGGCTACGGGCCGGCCTTCGCTGTCGCACTCACCGCCGCCTCCTCGACCCTGGGCGTGATCATCCCGCCCTCGATCATCCTCATCATCTACGGCGCCTTCGGCAATGTCTCGATCGGTGCGCTTTTCATGGGCGGCATCATGCCCGGCGTTGCCATCGGCATTTCGATGATGGTCTATGCCTATCTGCACGCGCTGCGCCGCGGCTACGGCGCCCCGCACGCCTTCGAAGGCTTTTTGAACCTGGCCCGGGCGCTCGTGCGCGGTGCCGCACCCCTGATGATCCCGGTCCTGGTCCTCGGCGGGGTGATCGGCGGCTTCCTCACGCCTACTGAAGCGGCGATCATCGCCGTGCTCTGGGCGCTGCTCTTGACCTTCGTCCTCTACCGCGACGTGCCGTTTCGGCAATTGCCGAAGATCCTGGGCGAGGCGGTGGTCGATTTCGCGGTACCACTGTTTACCGTGGCTGGTGCCGGCATCTTCGGCTGGCTGATCTCTTATCTGGGGGCGGCGCGCATCGTCGTCGGCTTCATCACCGGGGTGACCACCGATCCGACCGGCATCATGCTGATGCTGGTCGGCTTTCTCGTCCTCATCGGCACCGTCCTCAACCCGATCTCGGCCGTCCTGATCTTCCTCCCCATCATCCAGGCGCTGGGCAATCTCGCCGGCATCCACCCGGTGCATCTGGGGGTCTTGACCACCGTCACCCTCTCGGTCGGGCTGATCACCCCGCCTTATGGCATCTGCCTCCTGATCGCGGCGCAAATCGGCAATGTCCGGCTGGTCGATGCCATGCTCGCCGTCCTGCCGATCGTCGGCATCACCATTGGTGTCGCGGTTGCGTCCCTGGCCGTGCCGGGCCTAATGTTGTGGCTGCCGCGCTTGGCCTTTCCCAACCTCTTTTGAACAACCCCCAAGGATCTCCCGATGGCCCACCAGCACCCGACCGGCTCGTTCGTCGCCCTCGTCACACCCATGAACGCCGACGGCTCGATCGACCTCGAGGGCTTCAGGACGCTGCTCGACTGGCACCAGGAGAACGGCACCGCGGCCGTGCTGATCATGGGCTCGACCGGCGAGGTCTCGATGCTGACCCCGGAGGAAAAGCGGCAGATCATCGAGGCGACCGTAAAGATGCGCCCGCGGGGCATGCAGCTGTTCTACGGCTGCACCGGACCCAGCACGGCGGCCACCATCGAGATGGTCCGCTTCGCCGAGGCTTCCGGCGCTGACGGGTCGATCATCGCCGCCCCCGCCTATATCTGCGCCGCCAATGCCGACATCGTCGACTACGTCACCGAGGTCCTGGACTCGACCGATCTCGCGATCGGCTTCTACAACAACCCGCCCCGGGTGAAGACCGACCTGCACTGGTCCGACCTCATTCCGCTCGCCCGCCATCCCAACATGGTGGTCTTGAAGGAATCGACGACACGGGTCGGCCAAGTGGCGCAGATGTGCGCGGCCGGTGTCGACATGTCGATCATGTGCTGCTGCTCGCCAAATCTCGGCCTGGTGATCCCGACCATGGCGCTCGGCGGCCACGGCACGGCCAACATGACCGGCAATCTCATCCCCCGCGAGATGGCGGTGATCTCCAAGCCCTGGACGACCGGCGAGGACGCCTTCGCCTGCCGTGCGGCCTGGCTCGAGAACCTGCCGATCCTGCATTTCGCCTATTCAGCGATCAACCCCGTCGCCGTCAAAAGCCTGATGCGCGCCATGGGCCTGCCCTCCGGCCCCTTGCGCAAGCCCCTGAAGCCGCTTTCGCCCGAAGCGCTGCAGGCCGGCATCGATGCGCTCTCGGCGCTCGAGGTCGACCGCCGCTACGGCTTCCGGCTGCAGCCGGCGCTGGCCGCGGAATAGGGCAGGGGCCATGCCACTCGTTCGCGTCAGCATGGTCGAAGGCCGCACGGCAGCGCAGAAGAAAGCGGCCGCGGAAGCCATCACCCGAACGCTGGTCGAGCACTGCGCCTGCGATCCCTCCCATGTCTACGTCATCTTCGACGACGTGCCGGCCACCGACTGGACGGTCGGCGGCGAGACCGTGGCCGAGCGCCGGCGGGCGCGTGGCGAAGGCTGAAGGCCCGGTCAGCCTCTGCCACT
>SLRI01000235.1 GCA_007131045.1 Rhodospirillales bacterium | reverse complement strand
CGCGACACCGAAAGGCTCGGCCTGCTGCTCGACCTTTCGCGGCGGACTAGACGACCGCTCGCGCTCGCCGTGGTGCCCGCCTGGCTCCGGCCCGAGGTCGTGGCCGAGATCAGGGCCTGCGAGAGCGTCTTCGTCCTGCAGCACGGCTGGGACCATGCCGATCATGCGCCGGCTGGCAAGAAGCGCATCGAGCTCGGCGGGACACTGAGCGCCGAGGCGTGTCGCGACCGGCTCGCGCGCGGCAAGAACATCCTGGAGCAGGCGTTCGGCGAGCGCTTCCTGCCGGTGCTGGTGCCGCCCTGGAACCGGATCGACGACCACTGCCTCGCAACACTCGGCCCGCTCGGCTTCGCCGCCGTCTCCACCTTCGCCGATGATGCGCGCGCGCTCGATTATGGGCTCGGGCAGATCAACGCCCATGTCGATCTGATCGACTGGCGGGGCGGCCGGCGGATGAAGCCGCCGGCCATGCTGCGGGCCGAGATCGACCGGCTTTCGACCAACCCCGCGCTTGGCACGCTCGGCCTCCTGTCGCATCATCTCGACATGACCCCGGCCGACATCACCGCGCTCGAGCAGCTCTTTCGTCATATCGACGGGCTCGACCAGTGTCGCTGGGCGAGTCTGCGGCAGTTGTTCCAGCCACCTCGAAAGCCCACGCATGTCCCCTCTCGTCGCTGTTCGTGATCTTCACGTCTCCTTCGCCAGCGACGAAGGCACGGTCGAGGCCGTGCGCGGCGTCTCGTTCGATATCGAGGCCAACCGGACGACTGCGGTGGTCGGCGAGAGCGGCTCGGGCAAGACGGTCCTCTCGCACGCGATCTTGGGCATCCTGCCGAAATCGGCCCGTGTCACCCGAGGCTCGATCCTCTTCGCCGACCCCGAGCACCGCGGTCCGCCACGTGACCTGGTCGCCATGGAGCAGGAAAGCCGCGAGCGACGGCAGATCCGCGGTGGCCGGATCGCGATCATCTTCCAGGAGCCGATGAGCTCGCTCTCGCCGCTGCACACGATTGGCGACCAGATCGGCGAGGCCTACCGCCTGCACATCGAGAACGACAAGGAAGCGGCCCGCGCCGCGACCGTCGAGATGCTGGGGAAGGTCGGTTTCCCGAACCCCGATCGGGCCTTTCGCACCTTCACCTTCGAGCTCTCGGGCGGCCTGCGCCAGCGCGCGATGATCGCCATGGCGTTGATCTGCCGGCCGGCACTGCTCATCGCCGACGAGCCGACCACCGCCCTCGACGTCACCATCCAGGCCCAGATCCTCAAGCTGATCGAGGACCTGAAGGACGAGTTCGGCATGGCGGTGCTGTTCATCACCCACGACCTCGGGGTGGTCGCCAACATCGCCGACGAGGTGGTGGTGATGTACCAAGGAAGGGTCATGGAGAGCGGGGCGGCCGACTCGTTGATCCGCCAGCCGCGCCATGCCTATCTCGAAGCGCTACTCCATGCGGTGCCGCGGATCGGCATGGATCCGAACGAGCGATTGCGCTCGGTGGGGGATCCGCGGGACGGCCATGTCGAGCGGCCGCAGCCGGAGGCGCCCGCCTCGGGTCCTGGCGACTGGATTCTGCGGGTCGAGGGACTGAACAAGACGTTCACGACGCGGCGGGCGGGCTGGCTGGGTGGCGAGGCGCAGACGATCCGCGCGGTGGTCGATGTCTCGTTCGAGGTGCAGCGTCGCGAATGTCTCGCCATCGTGGGCGAGAGCGGCTGCGGCAAGACGACGGTGAGCAAGCTCATCATGCGGGGGCTGATGCCCGATTCCGGCCGCGTCCTTTTCCACGATGGCGAGCGCGAGGTCGACGTGTTCGGGCTCGACGATCAGGCGCTGCTCGGCTTTCGCCGGCAGCTCCAATACATGTTCCAGGATCCATTCGGCTCGCTCAACCCGCGTATGACGGTGCGCGACATCGTCGCCGAGCCGCTGGTCATTCACCGCATCGGCGATGCCGCCAGCCGGGCGGAACGGGTCAACTGGCTGCTGCGCGAGGTCGGTCTCGACGCCCGGCACGCCAGTCGCTATCCGCACAGCTTCTCCGGCGGCCAGCGGCAGCGCATCGGAATTGCCCGAGCCCTTGCCCTGGAACCCAGCCTGTTGATCTGCGACGAGCCGGTCTCCGCTCTCGATGTCTCCGTCCAGGCACAGATTCTCAACCTGCTCAAGGATTTGCAGGCCGAGCTCGGCCTAACCTATCTGTTCATCTCGCACAATCTCGCGGTCGTTCGCTACCTGGCCCATCGGGTGGCGGTGATGTGTGCCGGGCAGATCGTCGAACTGGCGCCGGCGATGCAGCTCTTCGAGGATCCGCGACATCCCTACACCCGCGCGCTCCTGGCGGCCGTGCCGGAGCCCGATCTCGACCGGCCCCTCGATTTCGCGGCGCTGCTCGCCGGCCGTGCCTCGGAGCCCACCGCCTGGCCGGCGCCCTATCGCCTGGACGCTGGGCCTGGAAAACTGGTAGCCTGCACGCGAAATCATCTTGTGCGGGTAGGCGAATGAAGAGACAGCAAGGGATACGGGTGACGCTGGCGGCGGCCCTGGTCTTCACGGTGGGAGCTTGGCTCGCGAGCGACGCCGTTGCCGGCCCCCCGGCAGAGCCGAGGGTCCTCACCGACATTCCGGAGATCGGCAAGCGCGGCGGCGATCTCAGGATGCTGGTCAGCCGCACCCGCGACACCCGCCTGCTCTACGTCTACGGCAATGCGCGTCTCGTCGGCTACAATCTGGATCTCGCGTTCGAGCCGGACATCCTCGCCGATTTCAGCGTCGAGGAGGGGCGGATCTTCACCTTGCGGCTGCGTGAGGGGCATCGCTGGTCGGACGGCGAGCCCTTCACCACCGAGGACTTGCGCTTCTATTGGGAGGATGTTGCCACCAACGAGGAGTTGTCGCCGGTCGGCCCGCCCATCAGGTTGCTGGTCGACGAGGTGCCGCCGGAGGTGGAGGTCATCGACGAGCTCACCATCCGTTACACGTGGCCGTCGCCCAACCCGTTCTTCCTCGCCGAGATCGCCGCCGCCTCGCCGACCTTCATCTACCGCCCGGCGCATTATCTGAAGCAATTCCACGCGGACTACGTCGATGCCGACGAGCTGGCACGTTTGGTGCGCGCGGACAATGCCCGCGACTGGGAGCAGCTCTACCACCGACGTGACCGGATGAACCAGTTCGACAATATCGATCTGCCGACCCTTCAGCCCTGGCGGCTGGTGACACCCTCGCCGGCCGAGCGCTTCATCGCGGTCCGCAACGACTATTTCCACAGGGTCGATGAGAATGGCGAGCAACTGCCCTACATCGACCGATTCATCCTCGACGTGGTCGACAGCCGGCTGGTTCCGATCAAGACGGGGGCCGGCGATGCTGATCTACAGAGTCGCGGCCTCGCCTTCCGCGACTATACCTTCCTGCGCGAGAGCGAGGATCGCAGCGGCCTCGTGCCACATCTCTGGCGTCAGGCCCGGGGCGCCCACCTCGCCCTCTATCCGAACCTGAATGCCGCCGACGCCGAGTGGCGCGAGCTGTTTCGCGACGTCCGCTTCCGTGAAGCATTGTCGATCGCCATCGACCGCGAGGCGCTCTCCCAGTTCCTCTATTTCGGCCTGGCGACGCCGGCCAACAACACGATCCTCGAGGAGAGCCCGCTCTACGCGCCCGAGATCGCCGATGCGTGTCTCGGCCACGACACCGCCCGCGCCAACGCGCTGCTCGACGAAATGGGCCTGGATCGGCGCGACGGCCGAGGCGTGCGCCTGCTGCCCGACGGGCGGCCGTTGGAGCTCGTCGTCGAGACGGCGGGCGAGGACAGCGAGCAGGTCGACGTGCTGGAACTGGTGGCCTCGGACTTCGCCCAGGTCGGCTTCGTGATCCACACCCGGCCGAGCGAGCGGGAGGTGCTGCGCAACCGGATCTTCTCCGGCGAGGCGCTCATGACCATCTGGTTCGGCTTGGAGAACGGGGTGCCGACTGCCGACACGAGCCCCGAGGAGTTCGTCCCGGTCAACCAGTACGACCAGCCGCAATGGCCGATGTGGGGCCAATACTACCAGACCAAGGGAGAGGCCGGCCAGCCGCCCGACGATCCGGTGGCGCAGCGGCTGCTGGAGCTGTTCGACGACTGGCGCGTCGCCACCGAGCGGGAGGAGCGTGAAGCCGTCTGGCGCGAGATCCTCGAGCGCTACGCCCCGCAATGCTACACGATTGGTCTCGTCGCCAACGTGCTGCAGCCGGTCGCCGTGCGCAAGACGCTGCGCAACGTGCCCGAGGAGGCCATTTACAACTGGGAGCCGCACGCCCAGATCGGCATCTACCGGCCGGACACGTTCTGGTACGCCAACTAGCCGGCGGCGCCGAGCTTGCGCAGCCACAGGCTGGATTCGACCGCACCCGGCAGCAACGGCAGCCCGGCTACCACCGATCGGCCGATCCGCTCGCGCATGTTCTCGACCGCATAGGCGCTCGAGAACACGAGTTCGAAGCCGCCGCCGCTGAGCAGTGCCGCCACCAGCGATTGCTCGTTGTAGCCGCGCCACGCCCAATCGGCGGGGTAGGCGCGCGGCAGGAAGATGTCGTGAAAATGGATCAGGGCGCCGGCCGGTAGCCGCGGCAGGGCGTCGTTGACCAGCCGATCGACATCGCTGCCGGGCACCGCAATGTGGCTCGAATCGATGAACAGGATATCGCCCGGCCCGAGGCTGGCGACGATCGCCGGGTCGAGTTGGTCGACGGTCACGGGCAGGTGCTCGACATCGAGGCCGGCCAGGCGGGCCCGCGGTGCCGGATCGACGCAAATTTGGCGGGTGGCGAGGCTCGCATCCGTGATGGCGCGGGTCATCACCCGGGTCGAATGGCCGCAGCCGATCTCCAGAATTCGCCGCGGCTGCCGCTCACGAACCATGGCGTAGGCGGCGCAAGCGTCCAGCCTCGGGAACCAGTCCTGCTCGAAGCGCGGCGCCGGCGGCTCCCCGCCGAACCGGGCGAACGCGTCGACGTAATGGTCGAGCCGGTCGAGCAGGGCGGCGATCCGAGGCTCGGCCATGGCGAACAGCGGCCGCAAGGCGGGGTAATCGCAAGGGACGGTCGATCCTGCGTAGCGATAAGGAATGAAGAAACCGGGACGCTCGGTCACGGCCGCAGGGTCAAGCCTTCGGCGGCGACCAGCGAGCCCGGCCGGGCGCGCGCCAATTGCCGGGCGATCTCGTCCATGAACGCGTCGTCGTGCTCCGGGTCGTGGTGGAAGGCGACGAGCCTGCCGGCGGCGGCAGCATCACAGAGCCGCACCCCCTGCTGCCAGGTCGAGTGGCCCCAGCCGACGAACCGGGCATACTCCTCTTCGGTATAGGTCGAATCGTAGACGACGATATCGGCACCGCGGATGAAGTCGACGATGCCCTGGTCGATCTCGCCGGCCCGATGCTCGAGATCCGTCATGATGCAGATCGAACGACCGGCAAAGTCGACCCGATAGCCGGTCGCCCCGCCCGGGTGGTTCAGCGCCAAGGTATGCACCACGACGTCGGCGAACGGGCGCAGCACCTCGCCGGGCAGAAAGTCGTGGAACGACACGCAGGCGTGCAGGATGTCGAGCGGCACCGGGAACAGCGGTGGCTGCATCAACTGCTCGAGGACGTGCTGCAGCGACCGGCCGTGCTGTCGCAAGTGCCCGGCCCAGAACTCGAAATGGTTCGCTCCATCATAAGCGGGGCGAAAGAACGGCAGGCCGGCGATGTGGTCGAGGTGGGTATGGGTGAAAAAGATGTGGCTCTCGAATTTGTCGCCGGTCGCCAGCAGCTGGTTGCCCAGCGCGCGCAAGCCGGTGCCCGCATCGAAGATCAGCCGCGCCGGACCACAGCGGACCTCGATGCACGACGTATTGCCGCCGTAGCGCAGCCGGTCGGCCTCCGGGCACGGCACCGTGCCTCGGACACCCCAAAAGCGCATGGTGAACGGCGGAGCGGTCATCGGCGAGGCAGTCTTCACCCGGTTGGTCGTCGAGCGCGAAATCCCTATTCCGGCGCCGCCCCCGAGCTCAGGCGCGTGGCGATCACCGACATTTCACGCTCGACGATAAAGGAAATAGCGATCGGATGCTATGCCGGCGGGTGGCGGCACCGGGACGAGGCGCTCGTCCGTTAGCGCCTGGTCGCTCGCGACCATGCCGCCCGGGACCAGGAGCGGCGGCAACAGGTGGCCGAGGCTGGCGGCGACCAGCCGATTGCGCGCGGCCTCTCCGGTGCCGATATCGCTGTGGATCAGTGCTGCAGCGGCCGGCCACCGCAGTGCGGCATCGCGCAGCGTCTCTTCGAGCGGTCCGATCACCAGGTCTTCCGCGGCGGGCCAGCAATCCGGGTGTGGCTGCGGGTCGCGCTCGAAGACGATGATCCGCCGCTCGGGCAAACGCTCGCGCAGATGGTCGAACGTCCGCCCGTTGCCGAGCCCGAGCTCGAGCACCAGCCCCGGCAGTTCGGCCACTTCACGCACGGCAGCGTCCAGGCAGGCCCGCTGGGCCTCCAGGCGCCGAATGAAACTGTCGAGACGGCTCATCGATCCGCGCTGCTCCTGCCGTTGTCGCCGCGGATGCTATCGCCTGATCGGGCGCTTGCCGATGACAATTGCTACAATTCGCGAGCCCGGCAGGAGCGGCGGCTCAGAACCGGTTGGTGTAGCGGAGCCCGAGGCCGACCGCCGGATCCGCGCTGGCGTCGTGGCCGGGCTCGTGCTGCAGCAGCAACCACGTCCCCACGACGCTCGTCTCGTCCAGCGGGCGCTGGTAGGCGAGCTCGAGCCTCAGCTCGCGGCCGCTGGGCGTGACATCGATCCGCTGACGCTGCCGCTCGACGCCCCCGTCCAGCGTCCGCGCCGTCGGCAGGTCGAGAACGGCCGACGCACTGCTGACCCGCAGCGGCTGGCCGAGGACGAGGCCGAACCGGTCCCCATCGGT
>SLRI01000602.1 GCA_007131045.1 Rhodospirillales bacterium | reverse complement strand
CCAGACTGCCGGCCGACCTCGGTATCCGGGCGGTAGCCGGCGTCGCCATGGCCGGGCTCGCTGCCGTGGTCATCGTGCTCGGCGGCTGGTACTTCGCCCTGGTGATGATGCTCGTCCTCGTGCTGATGGCGCGCGAATGGGCGAAGCTGACCATGGGCCAGAGCCGGAAGCGCTATGCCGTGCCGGGCGTCGTCCTGCTGCCGCTGCTGTTGATGGCGCTGCTGCAATACGCGGTGACCACCGCGCCCGACCCGACCCTGGCGCTGGTGGGCGGCGCCCTGGGTGCCGCCCTGCTCCTGGTCAGCGTTCTTCTGATCCGCCGGGTCGGCGGCTGGTCCGAGCGGCTCTGGGCGGTCGTCGGCATCGTCTATCTGGGCGTGCCGGCGGTGGCGTTTCTGGCGCTCCGTGACCTGCCGCACGGCATGCAGCTGGTCTTCTGGCTGGTCATCGTGGTCGTCGCCACCGACGTCTTCGCCTATCTCAGCGGCCGCGGCCTCGGCGGGCCGAAGCTGGCGCCCCGGATCAGCCCGGGCAAGACCTGGGCCGGCCTCGCCGGCGGCGCGCTCGGCGCCGTCTTGCTCGGCGGCCTCTTCGCCTTTCTCGGCGGCTGGGGCTGGCTGCAGGGCGGCATCTTCGCCTTGATCCTGGCGCTCGTGGCGCAGAGCGGCGACCTTTTCGAATCCTTCATCAAGCGCCGGGCCGGGGTCAAGGACAGCGGCCGGCTGATCCCGGGCCACGGCGGCATGCTCGACCGCCTCGACGGCTACCTCTTCGCGGTGCCCACCCTGGCGCTGCTTGTCGCCATCGATCAGGCGCTCTAGACGTCCCGCCATGACACCGCCCACCCGCCATCAGCCGCCCTCGCGCGAGCGGCCGCGCAGCATCACCATCCTGGGTGCTACGGGCTCGGTCGGCAGGAGCACGCTCGACCTCGTCCGCGCCGACCCTCGGGCCTTTCGGGTCGAGGCGCTGGTCGCCTGCAACCGGGTCGAGGCCCTGGCCGAAGCGGCGATCGCGGTGGAGGCGAAGCTCGCGGTCGTGGCCGACCCCGAGGCCTATCCCGCCCTCCGCGACGCCTTGGCCTCGACCGGGATCGAGGCGGCGGCCGGCCCGGCTGCGGTGCTCGAGGCCGCGGCCCGGCCGGTCGACTGGCTGATGTCGGCGATCGTCGGTGCGGTGGGCCTCGCCCCCACCCTCGAGGCGCTGCGCCAGGGCCGCATGGTGGCGATCGCCAACAAGGAGTGCCTGGTCTGCGCCGGCAGCCTGTTGATGGGCACGGCCCGGGCCAGCGGTGCGGTGATCCTGCCCGTCGATTCCGAGCACAACGCCATCTTCCAGGCGCTGGCCGGCCACCGGGCGGCGGATGTCGACCGGCTGATCCTGACAGCCTCGGGCGGGCCGTTTCGCGATCTCGACCGGGCGGCGATGGCCGGGGTCACGATCGAGCAGGCGCTCGCCCATCCCAACTGGTCGATGGGGGCGAAGATCAGCGTCGACAGTGCGACGATGATGAACAAGGGCCTCGAGCTGATCGAGGCGCACCACCTCTTCGCCGTGCCGGAGCCCAGGCTCGAGGTGCTGGTCCACCCGCAATCGGTGGTGCACAGCCTGGTCGCCTTCAAGGACGGCTCGCAGCTGGCCCAGCTCGGCGTGCCCGACATGCGGGTGCCGATCGCCTATTGCCTGGGCTGGCCCGGACGGCTCGGGGTCGAGGGCACCAGGCTCGATCTCGCCGCCGTGGGACGGCTCGATTTCCGCGCCCCGGACGACCAGCGCTTCCCGGCCCTGACCCTGGCCCGCCGGGCGCTGGCCGAGGGCGGCGCGCGGCCGATCACCCTCAACGCCGCCAACGAGGTGGCGGTCGCCGCCTTCATCGCCGGAAAACTGCGCTTTTTGGACATCGTGGCGATCGTTGAAGATGTTTTGACGCGGTTGCCCGATGACGAACCGGGATCGATCGACGATATATTGTGGCACGATGGCGAGGCGCGTCGGCTGGCCGAACAGCTGGTCACCGCGCGCGCCGCCATCGGCGCTTGAACCGAACGGGCGGCGTGGCCGGACCCGCATTCGAAAGAACGAAACTCCATGGAAATCATCGTCGGCTACGTCCTCCCCTTCCTGATCATCCTCTCGGTGGTCGTGTTCGTGCACGAATACGGCCACTATTGGGTGGCGCGGAAGAACGGTGTGCGGGTCGAGGTGTTCTCGATCGGCTTCGGCCGTGAGCTGTTCGGCTTCAACGACAAGCACGGCACCCGCTGGAAGTTCAGCCTGATCCCGCTCGGCGGCTACGTGAAGATGCTGGGCGACGCCGACGAGACCAGTGCCCGCCCGGACGCGGCGACCGCCGGCCACAACGAGAGCTTCCCGAGCAAGTCGGTCTGGCAGCGGATGGCCATCGTGGCGGCCGGGCCGGGCGCCAACTTCCTCTTCGCCATCATCGTCTTGAGCCTGCTGTTCGTGATCAGCGGCCGGCCCTTCACCCCGCCCGTGGTCGGCGAGGTGACGCCCGAGAGCCCGGCAGCCGAAGCCGAACTGATGCCCGGCGACCGCGTGACCGCCGTCGACGGCACCGCCGTCGAGAGCTTCGAGAACCTGCAGTTGCTGGTGCGCGACAACGCCGAGGTGCCGCTCGCCTTCACCATCGAGCGCGACGGTGAGGTTTTCGACGTCACCGTGACCCCGGCGCTACAAGAGATCGAGGACCGCTTCGGCAACACGCATCGGGTGGGCCTGGTCGGGATCAGCCGCACCGGGGTCGAGTTCCGGCGCAGCAATCCCGGCATGGCGGTGTTCGAGGCGACCGGCGAAACCGTGCGGATGGTCACCCTGACCCTGGGTGCGCTCGGCGAGATGATCATGGGCAGCCGGGGCACCGAGGAGCTGGGCGGGCCGCTCAGGATCGCCCAGATGTCCGGGACCATCGCCCAGGACGGGCTGGTGCCGGCGATCTGGTTCACCGCCATCCTTTCGATCAACCTCGGATTGATCAACCTCTTCCCCATCCCGATGCTGGACGGCGGCCATCTCGTGCTCTACACGATCGAGGCGGCGCGCGGGCGGCCGCTCGGCGAACGGAGCCAGGAGATGGCCTTCCGCGTCGGTCTGGCGATGGTCCTGACCTTGATGATCTTTGCGACGTGGAACGACTTCGTGCAGATGAACATCATCGAGTTCTTCACCGGCCTGATCTCCTGACGCGGACGGACCCTGATCTCCTGACGCGGGCGGACCATGCCGCTCGGCCCCGGTCGGACGGGGCCTGACGGCGCCGGGCGGCCGTCGGCCACGAGCTCCTCCTTCGAGCCGAGCGATCTCGCGCACGCCTTCTCCAACGGGGGTTTTTTCGGATGCTACGTGCGCTCGCCTCGGCCCTGGCCGTTCTTCTCCTCTCGAGCGGCCTCATCGCCAGCGAACCCCGAGCGCAAGTCGACGAACCGGTGGACCGGATCGCTCGGGTGGTCGTGCAGGGCAACGAGCGGATCGAGGACCTGACCGTCGAGAGCTACCTCGCGGTGCGCCCGGGCGATCCCTTCGAGACCGGCGCGATCGACCAGTCGCTACGCAATCTCTTCGCAACCGGCCTGTTCGACGACGTCGTCATCCAGCGGGTCGGCAACGACCTGGTCGTCCAGGTGGTCGAGAACCCGATCATCAACCGCATCGCCTTCGAGGGCAACCGGCGGCTCGACGACGAGGTGCTCGAGGCCGAGGTCCAGCTCCGCCCGCGCGTCGTCTTCACCCGGGCGCGGGTGCAGGCCGCCGTCTCGCGCATCCTCGAGCTCTACCGCCGCAACGGCCGCTACGCCGCCAGCGTCGAGCCGCAGATCATCGAGCTCGACCAGAACCGGGTCGACCTCGTCTTCGAGATCGAGGAGGGCCCGCTCACCCGGATCGCCGGCGTCACCTTCATCGGCAACGAGAGCTTCTCCGACAGCACCCTGCGCAGCGTCATCGAGACCCGCGAGCGCGCCTGGTACCGCTTCTTCGGCACCGCCGACACCTACGATCCCGACCGCCTCGCCTTCGACCAGGAACTGCTGCGCCGCTTCTACCTCGCCCGCGGCTACGTGGAATTCCAGGTGATCAGCGCGCTGGCCGAGCTGACCCCCGAAGGCGACCGCTTCTTCATCACCTTCACCCTCGACGAGGGGCCGCAATACCGGCTGGGCACGGTCGACCTGGTCAGCACCATCCGCGGCCTCGAGGTCGAGGAATTCCGCGGCCTGGTCACCATCCGCGAAGGCGAGATCTACAACGCCCAGCGGGTCGAGGACGTCATCCAGGCGCTCACCGACCAAGCCGGGCAGTTCGGCTTCGCCTTCGCCGACGTCGAGCCGGTGATCGACATCGACCGCGACGACCTGACCGTCGATCTCACCTTCCGCATCGACGAGGGGCCCCGGGTGTTCGTCGAGCGGATCGAGATCATCGGCAACGTTCGCACCCTCGACGAGGTCATCCGCCGCGAGTTCCGCCTGGCCGAGGGCGATCCCTACAACCTCGCCCTGCTGCGCCGCTCCGAGCAGCGGATCAGGGCGCTCGGCTACTTCGAAACGGTCAACGTGCGCAGCGTCCGGGGCAGTGCCGCCGATCGGATCGTCATCGTCGCCGAGGTCTCCGAGACCTCGACCGGCGAGCTCTCCTTCGGCGCCGGCTTCTCGACCGCCGACGGGCCCCTGGGCGACATTCGCCTGTCCGAGCGCAACCTCTTGGGCCGCGGCCAGAGCGTGTCCGCCAACTTCACCATCTCCGGCCGCCGCCAGGACATCGTCTTGAGCTTCACCGAGCCCTGGTTTCTCAACCGCGAGCTCGCCGCCGGCTTCGACATCTTCCGCACCCAGACCGACTTCCAGAGCGAATCGAGCTTCGACGAGGTCAATCTCGGCGGCACGCTCCGCGCCAGCTACCCGCTCACCGAACGGCTGCGCCACGGCCTGCGCTACACCCTCAGGCAGGACGAGATCGAGAATGTCGGCCGCAACGCGTCGGTGTTCATCCAGGACGAGGAGGGCAAGCGGACGACCTCGCTGGTCGGCCAGACCTTCACCTACGACATCCGCGACACCCGCTTCCTGCCGTCCGAGGGCTACATCGTCCGCCTCGACCAGGACGTCGCCGGGCTCGGCGGCGACAACCGGTTCCTGCGCCACGAGCTGCGCGGCGACTACTACTACTCGTTCTTTCCCGACGTGGTGTTGAACCTGGCCGCTTCCGGCGGCTACATCTTCGGCTTCGGCGGCGAGGACGTGACCCTGGCCAATCGCTTCTTCGTCGGCGGCGCGTCGTTGCGCGGCTTTCGCGTCGCCGGTATCGGTCCGCGCGACCGGGACACCGACGACGCCCTGGGCGGCAACGCCTACTATACCGCCACGGCCGAGCTGCGCTTCCCGCTCGGTTTGCCGGACGAGCTGCGCATCTTCGGCCGCGCCTTCGTCGATGCCGGCACCCTGACCGAGATCGATGTCAGCGGCCCGTCCCTCGAGGACACCGGCAATCTCCGCGTCGGCGCCGGTGTCGGCCTGTCCTGGCTGTCGCCGCTCGGGCCGCTCTCGATCGACTTCGCCCAGGCGCTCCGGAAGGATGGTCGTGACGAGACCGAAACGTTCAGAATCTCCTTCGGCACACGCTTCTAGCGGCCTGCGGCAGCTCCTGCTGCTCGCCGCCGTGCTGCTCGCCGGCCTCGCTGTCGGTAGTGTCCGGGCGGCCGACGACCCGCTGCCGGCGGCCACGGTCGCCGTCATCGACTACCAGCGGGTGCTGCGCGAGGCCAAGGCGGCGCAGAGCATCCGCAACCAGGTCGATGCGCGGCGGCTCCGCTACCAGGAAGAGATCGCCGCCGAGGAGCAGCGGCTGCTCGAGGCCGACCGCGAGCTTGCCCGACAGCGCGACAGCGACATCCTGGACAGGGAGGCCCTGGCCGAGCTGCGCCGTGCGTTCGAGGAGGAGGTCGCCGAGGTCCAACGCTTCGTCCAGGGACGCCGCCAGCAGCTCGACGACGTCTCGGCGATGGCCATGGGCGAAGTCCGCGAGACGCTGGTCGAGGTGGTGGGCGAGCTCGCCGAGCAGCGCGGCTTCAACCTCGTGCTGCCCAGCGCCGGCGTGCTGCTCTTCTCGCCACAAATCGAGATCACCGACGAGGTGCTCGACCGCCTCGACAACCGACTGCCGGACGTCCGCGTGCCCGAGCGCGCCCGCTAGCCCTGGACGCTCCGCATTCGGGCGGCTAGTTAGGCCGGGCCCGCCGCGCGGCGGGCCTGAGCAAAAAAGGGGGAGGGGTCATGGAGCCGGTCCACGTCATCGCGGTGATCACGGCGAAGCCGGGCAAGCGCGCCGAGCTGCTCGAAGCCTTTCAGGCCAACGTGCCGGCGGTCCACGCGGAGGACGGCTGCATCGAATACGTCGCCACCGTCGATACCGAGGGCGCCGGCGACCTGCAGACCCCGTTCGGCCCCGACAGCTTCGTCGTCGTCGAGCAATGGGCGAGCCTCGAGCATCTCCAGGCCCACGCCGCAGCGCCGCACATGAAGGCCTACGGCGAGCGCGTCAAAGACCTCCTGGCCGGCCGCACCATCCACATCCTCTCACCGGCCTGAGCGCCAGCAGGCCCATCGATCGGTGCGTATCGGCGGTTGCAACGGTAGCGCCAACTGCTAGAGTTTGTCAGTCGTCGATCGGCGAGGCGGCGTTTCTCGTCGCCCCGGATCGATAAGGCAACGTGCGCCGGCTGGCGGCTTGTTGGCCGAGGCGATGCGGGGGGAGGCCCCGGAGGTGAGGCCTGGAGGTGAGGCCCGGAGGTGAGGCCCGGAGGTGAGGCAATGACCGACGCCAAGTCGGCGACGAATCTTTCGCGCAGCGAGCTGCTCGACTGCTTTCGCACGATGACCTTGATCCGCAAGGTCGAGGAGCAGCTCGGCGACGACTTCAAGCGCGGCGACCTGCCGGGGCCGGTGCATCTCTATATCGGCCAGGAGGCGGTGGCGGTCGGGGTCTG
>SLRI01000628.1 GCA_007131045.1 Rhodospirillales bacterium | reverse complement strand
GGCCCTGGTCGCCGGTGGCCACGGCCGCCACGGCCAGACGCTCTACGTCCCGATGCCCGACCGGGACCCGGTCCCGGTCGAGGTCACGAGGCCTGTCTTCTTCGATCCCGAGAATGCGAGGCTGCATGGCTGAGACGGTGCCCTCGACCATCGAGCCCGAGGTGCCGCTCGGCAAGCTGCTGCTGCGCGGCGACGCCGCGGTGGCCGAAAAGGCCGGGGCCGCGCTCGGCTTCGCCCTGCCCGAGCGGATCAACCGGGCGACCACCGGCACCACCGGCCGGGCGCTCCGCCTCGGGCCGGACGAACTCCTGATCCTCGTCGAGCCCGCCGAGCGCGAGGCGACGCTGCGAAACCTGGCCGAAGCCCTGGCCGAGCAGCATCATGCATTGGTCGACATCTCGGCGCGCCTCGTCGCCATCGAGCTCAGGGGCAGCGCCCTGCGCGACACCCTGGCCGCCGCCTGCCCGCTCGATCTGCACGCCCGCGAATTCGCGCCGGACCAGGCGACCCGGACGGTCTTCGGCAAGGCCGAGATCATCCTCGATTGTCTCGAGGAAACGCGTTTCCGGCTGCTGACGAACCGCTCGTTCGCCCCTTACGTCCGCCGCCTGCTCGCCGAGGCGGGGCGGGAGTTCAAGGTCGCCTAGAGCCCTTTCAGGGTGGCCGGAGACGAGGAAGGCAAGGCGATTGGAGCGGAGCGCAGTCTACCTGCGTGAGCACCGATCGGCCGCAGCCTGACGAAGTATACGGTCAGCATGAAAGGGCTCTAGACGGCGCCGCCGTGGGTCTCGAGGGCCTCGACCCGCAGCTTGGCGACCTCGATCACGCGCTCGAGCTTCTCGCGCTCGCTCTCGCTCGGCTCGCGGGCGTCCTCGAGGTCGTCCTCGGCGTTGCGCAGTAGCTCTTTCGCCCGGTCGAGCGAGAGCTCGGGCAGCGGGGTTGCGGCCTCGGCCAGGACGATCAGGCCCTTGGGGTTGACCTCGGCGAAGCCGCCTTCGATGAAGATCCGCCGGCTGACAGAGTTGCCGTCGTAGATCTCGATCACCCCGGGCCGGACCAGCGAGAGGACCGGCGCGTGGTCGGCCAGCACGCCGAAATCGCCCTCCTCGCCCGGCACCACCACCATGTCGGCCTCGAGGCTCGCCAGCACCCTTTCGGGCGAGACGAGCTCGAACGCAACCTTGCCGCTCGCTGGGCCGCCCGCTGCCTCTGCCATCGGCTCAGGCCGCTTCGGCGGCGAGCTTCTTCGCCTTCTCGATCGCCTCGTCGATCGAGCCCACCATGTAGAAGGCGGCCTCCGGCAGGTCGTCGTAGTCGCCGGCGACGATGCCCTTGAAGCCCTTGATGGTCTCCTCGACCGGCACAAGCTTGCCGGGGCTGCCGGTAAAGACCTCGGCGACGAAGAAGGGCTGGCTGAGGAAGCGCTGGATCTTTCGCGCCCGGGCCACCACCAGCTTGTCCTCTTCGGAGAGCTCGTCCATGCCGAGAATGGCGATGATGTCCTGCAGCGCCTTGTAGCGCTGCAGGGTCTCCTGCACGCCGCGCGCCACCCGGTAATGCTCCTCGCCGACGACCCCCGGCTCGAGGATGCGCGAGGTCGAATCGAGCGGGTCCACGGCGGGGTAGATGCCGAGCTCGGCGATCGACCGGCTGAGCACCGTCGTCGCATCCAGATGCGCGAAGGCCGTCGCCGGGGCGGGGTCCGTCAAGTCGTCGGCCGGGACGTAGATCGCCTGCACCGAGGTGATCGAACCCTTGGTCGTCGACGTGATCCGCTCCTGCAGGGCGCCCATGTCGGTGCCGAGCGTCGGCTGATAGCCCACCGCCGAGGGAATGCGGCCGAGCAGGGCCGACACTTCCGAGCCGGCCTGGGTGAAGCGGAAGATGTTGTCGACGAAGAAGAGCACGTCCTGGCCCTCCTGGTCGCGGAAGTACTCGGCCAGCGTCAGCCCGGTCAGGCCGACCCGGGCGCGGGCACCGGGCGGCTCGTTCATCTGGCCGTAGACCAGGGCGACCTTGGACTTCGAGCGGTCCTCCTCGTTGATGACCCCCGAATCGACCATCTCGTGATAGAGGTCGTTGCCCTCGCGGGTCCGCTCGCCGACCCCAGCAAACACCGAGACGCCGCCGTGCGCCTTGGCGATGTTGTTGATCAGCTCCATGATCAAGACGGTCTTGCCCACACCGGCACCGCCGAACAGGCCGATCTTGCCGCCTTTCGGGTAGGGGGTGAGAAGGTCGACCACCTTGATGCCCGTGACCAGCACCTCGGCCTCGGTCGACTGGTCGACGAAGAGCGGCGCCGGGGCATGGATGGGTGCGGTGATCTTGACGTCCAGAGGCGCCCCCTCGTCGACCGGCTCGCCGATGACGTTGAGAATCCGGCCCAATGTTTCGCGGCCGACCGGCACGGTGATCGCGGCACCCGTGTCGACCACCTCCTGGCCGCGGGTGAGGCCGTCGGTACCGTCCATGGCGATTGTCCGCACCGTCGATTCGCCCAGATGCTGGGCCACCTCGAGGACCAGCGTCTTGCCCTCGTTGGGGGTGTGGAGCGCGTTCAGGATGGCCGGCAGCTTGCCCTCGAACTGCACGTCGACGACGGCCCCGGTGACGCGGGTGATGCGCCCCTTGGCGATGTTTTCCTTGGCTACGGCCTCGTTCATGCTCCAGCTCCCAGTATCAGCGGCGTGCGGGCGGCGGTCATGCTAGACCGCTGCTTCCGCACCCGAGATGATTTCGATCAGTTCCTTGGTGATCTGCGCCTGACGCTGGCGGTTGTACTGCAGCGTCAGCTTCTTGATCATTTCACCGGCATTGCGGGTGGCGTTGTCCATCGCCGCCATCCGCGCCCCCTGCTCGGAGGCCGCGTTCTCGACCAGGGCGCCGAAGATCTGCACCGCCAGATTGCGCGGCAACAGCTCCGAGAGGATCTGCTCCTCGTCCGGCTCGAACTCGTAGATCGCCGTCTCGCCGGCCTTCTCGTCCGGCGCGGCCTCGATCTCGGGCGGCTCGACCGGGACCAGCTGCTGCACCGTCATGATCTGGGTCACGGCGGACTTGAACTTGTTGTAGACGATCGTGCAGACGTCGAACTCGCCGGCCTCGTAGCGCTCGACGAGGTTCTCGGCCACCATTTGCGCATCGGCGAAGGCCATCCGCTTCTGCCCGGCGACACCGTCGATGAACTCGATGATCAGCTTGCCGTGCTCGCGGCGCAGCATGTCGCGGCCCTTGCGGCCGATGCAGATGATCTTGACCGCCTTGCCCTGGTTCTGCAGGTCGGCGATCCTCCGCCTGGCACCGCGCACGATCGAGCTGTTGAAGCCGCCGCAGAGGCCGCGGTCGGAGGTGGCGACCACCAGCAGATGCGTCTCCTCCTTGCCGGTGCCGGCCAGGAGCGCCGGCGCGTTCGGCAGGTCACGCACGCCAGCCGCGAGGTTGGCCAGCATCTCCGACATTTTCTCGGCGAACGGCCGCGACGCCTCGGCCTGCTCCTGCGCCCGCTTCAGCTTGGAGGCAGCGACCAGCTTCATCGCACTGGTGATCTTCTGCGTCTGCTTGACGCTCGCGATCCGGTTCTTGAGGTCCTTGAGGCTGGCCATGGCCGGGCGGGCTCAGGCGAAGGCTTTGGTGAAGGCGCCGATCAGCTCGCGCAGCTGCTTTTCGACATCCTCCTTGAGATCACCGGTCTCGCGGATCGAGGTCATGATCTCCTGGCCCTTGTCGTTCAGCTCGTCCTTCAACTCCTGCTCGTAGCGACCGATCTTGCCGACCGGAATACCGTCGAGATAGCCGTTCACCCCGGCGAAGATCACGCAAGTCTGCTCCTCGACCGTCATCGGCTGCCGCTCCGGCTGCTTGAGCAGCTCGGTGAGCCTGACGCCGCGGGCCAAGAGGCGCTGGGTCGCGGCGTCGAGGTCGGAGGCGAACTGGGCGAAGGCCGCCATCTCGCGGTACTGCGCGAGCTCGAGCTTGATCCGCCCGGCGACCTTCTTCATCGCCTTGGTCTGGGCTGCCGAGCCGACGCGGCTGACCGAAAGGCCGACATTCACGGCCGGGCGGATGCCCTGGAAGAAGAGATCGGTCTCGAGGAAGATCTGGCCGTCGGTGATCGAGATGACGTTGGTCGGGATGAACGCCGAGACGTCGTTGGCCTGGGTCTCGACGATCGGCAGTGCGGTGAGCGAGCCCTTGCCGTTGGCGTCGTTGAGCTTGGCGGCCCGCTCGAGCAGCCGTGAATGGAGGAAGAAGACGTCGCCGGGGAAGGCTTCGCGGCCGGGCGGCCGGCGCAGCAACAGCGACATCTGCCGATACGCGGTCGCCTGCTTGGAGAGATCGTCGTAGACGACCAGCGCATGCATGCCGTTGTCGCGGAAATACTCGCCCATGGCGCAGGCGGCATAAGGTGCCAAGAACTGCATCGGCGCCGGATCGGAGGCGGTGGCCGCGACCACGATCGAATACTCGAGCGCCCCGTTCTCGTGCAGCGTCTTGACCAGCTTGGCGACCGACGAGCGCTTCTGGCCGATGGCGACGTAGATGCAGAAGAGCTTGCCCGAATCGTCCTTGGCGGCGTTGTTGTAGGGCTTCTGGTTGATGAAGGTGTCGATGGCGATTGCGGTCTTGCCGGTCTGCCGGTCGCCGATGATCAGCTCGCGCTGGCCGCGGCCGATCGGGATCAGCGCGTCGATCGCCTTGAGGCCCGTCTGCATCGGCTCGTGCACCGACTTTCGCGGCATGATGCCCGGTGCCTTGACGTCGACGACGCGCCGCTCGGAGGTGTCGATGGCACCCTTGCCGTCGATCGGGTTGCCCAGCGCGTCGACCACCCGGCCGAGCAACGCCTTGCCGACGGGCACGTCGACGATCGACTTGGTCCGCTTGACGATGGTGCCCTCGGAGATCGCCCGGTCGTCACCGAAAATGACGATGCCGACATTGTCCTCCTCGAGGTTCAACGCCATGCCGCGGGTGCCGTCCTCGAACTCGACCATCTCGCCGGCCTGGACCTCGTCGAGGCCGTAGGCACGGGCGATGCCGTCACCGACCGAGAGAACCCGGCCGACCTCCGCGATCTCGGCCTCGGTGCCGAAGCTGGCGATCTGATCCTTGAGGATCGACGAAATCTCGGCGGCGCGAATGTCCATCAACCAGTCCTTCTCTTATCGCGAGGCCGGCGCGGCGGCGCCCGGCCGACGGCCCTTGAGGGCCAATTCCAGCTGCATCAGCTTGGTCCGCAGCGAGGCGTCGAGCATCCGCGAGCCGACGCGCACCACGACACCGCCCAAAAGCGCCGGATCGACGCGCGTCTCGACGGTGACCGCCTGGCCGACGAAGGACGCGATCGACTTCTTCAACGTCTCGAGCTCGGCATCGCCGAGCGGCACCGCCGAGACGACCTCGGCCGCGACCTCGCCCTTGTGCGCGGCGAGCATGGCGGTGAAGGCCTTGGCGATGCCGGGCAGCGCGAACAGCCGGCGATGCTCGGCCAAGAGGCCGAGGAACTTGCGGGTCAGGGGGTCGACCCCGGCCCTGTCCGCCACGGCGAGAATGCCGCCGCGCTGGTCGGCGCGGGTGATCACCGGGCTCTCGACCAGACGCCGGAGGTCGCGGCTCTCGTCCATCAAGCCGACCAGCCCGCCGAGATCCTCGGCGACCCGATCCAGCTTCTCGTCTTGCCTGGCCAGATCGAACAACGCCGTGGCGTAGCGCTGAGCCAAGCCCGTCGCGGTGGCGGATGTCGCGGGCACTCGTGTTTCCCCGGCTAATCGCGAAGGCCGCGTCGGCCGGAGGACCGCACGGCGTGGCTTACTTTCCACTCGCCGACCGACATCCACGCGCCGTGTCGCGCGCACGCCCGGGCCGACGAAAGCGAGTGGCGATTAACACAAGGAATCGGCATCGGCAAGCGCACCAAGCCCGCCAGGGCGACGCCATGCCGTCGCAGGCCGAGCCGCCGCCGATTGCCCTTCGACCCGCCCGTCACCATCTATGCTGTCAGTGCATGCAACCACCTCATCCGTGCCTCGCCGGAGAAGCCGACGATGACCCAGATCACCATTCGCCGCCTCGATGCGGCGGTCGTTCAAGGCCTCAAGACCCGGGCCGCCGCATCCGGTCACTCGATGGAGCAGGAAGCCCGGAAAATCCTCGAAGCCGCCGTCCTGCCGTCGCGCGACGGCATCACCGAGCGGCTGCGGCTCGCCATGGCCGGCCGCAAGCCGGCAGCGGGCGAAACCTTCAGCGACAGTGCCGAGCTCGTCCGCCAGGCGCGAGCGGGCCGGCCCGCAGCGGAAGGTTGAGCGCCATGCAGAGCCTCGTCATCGACCCCACCATCGCGCTCAAATGCCTGCTGCCCGAGGCGGACAGCGAAAAAGCGCTCGCCGTGATCGACCGCCACGCCCTGCAGGCACCGGAATGGCTGGCGGCCGAATGCGCCCAGGTGCTGGCGCATCGGCTCCGTCGCGGCGAGCTCGACCGCGAGCAGGCGGCCGACGCGCTCGCCGATCTGCGCCTGTTGCCGATCAGCTGGGTCGCCGACAGCCAGCTCGTGGCCCAGGCCTTCGATATCGCCGTCGACATCGACCGGCCGATCGAGGACTGCCTCTATCTGGCGCTCGCCGTCGAGCGCAATCTGCAGCTGCTCACCGCCGACCGGACGCTGCTCGAGGCCCTGGAGCATCACCCGCAGCTGTTCGTGCGGGTCGATCTTCTGGACGAGCTGATCGGCTAGAGGCCGGCCGGCGGCATCTCGAGCCCGGCCAGCGCGGCGGCGAAGCGCTCGGGCAAGGCGGCCTCGATCAGCAGCGGCGGGCGGGTCGGGTAGAGCGGCAGGCCGAGCGATTTGGCGTGCAGCAGCAGCCCCTCGCCGGGCCGCTTTGTGCCGTAGACCGCGTCGCCCCGGATCGGGTGGCCGAGCCCCGCCAGATGCACCCGCAGCTGGTGCGTGCGGCCGGTGCGCGGCCGGCACTCGACCAGGCTGCGATCCTCGCCGCG
>SLRI01000554.1 GCA_007131045.1 Rhodospirillales bacterium | reverse complement strand
GCCACGGGCGGGAGGGTCGAGTGGCCGAGGCGGTGAGCGCACTCGGCCTGCCGTCGGCGCTCGAGCTTCTCGTCATCGTCCCGCTCCTGGCGCTCCTGGCCGCCATCCCGCTCGGCCGGCGCAGCGCACGGCTGATGCCGGTCATGGCCCTGGTCATGCCGGTTCTGGCCGTTCTCCTCGTCCTCGATGTCGCGGCGGGCGGGACGGTCGACAGCGTCCTCGGCGGCTGGCAGCCGCCCTTGGGCATCGGGCTTCGCGCCGATGGCCTGAGCGCCGCGATGCTCCTCTTGACGGCGCTTCTCGCTGCCGTCGCCGGCCTCTTCTCGATGGCGATCTATCCCGCGAGCGGCGGCGAGGAGACGGCGGGCCGGGGCACGTTCTGGCCGCTTTTCTTCGCGCTCTGGGCGGCGATGAACGTGGTCTTCACGAGCGGCGATCTCTTCAATCTCTATGTCGCGATCGAGCTCTTGACCATTGCCGCCGTGGGTCTCGCTGCCCTCGGGTCGATCGCCGCCGCGATGCGCTACATGGTGTTCGCACTGTTCGGCTCGCTGGCCTACCTCCTGGGCGTCGTCCTGGTCTATGCCCTCTACGGCACGCTCGATCTGCGGTTGCTGGCCACGCTGATCGAAGCCGAGCCCGCGACCTATCTCGCGGCCGGGCTGATGACCGCCGGGCTCCTGGTCAAGACGGCACTCTTCCCGCTGCACGGCTGGCTGCCGCCGGCGCACGGCTCGGCGCCGGCACCGGCCAGCGCCCTGCTCTCGGGGCTGGTGGTCAAGGCCTCCTTCTACATCCTGGTGCGGCTCTGGTTCGACCTTTTGCCGCCTTTGGCGAGTGACGCCTTCATCCAGGCGATGGCGGTGCTCGGCGGGCTCGCCATTCTCTCGGGCTCGATCATGGCGATTCGGGCGGAACGCCTCAAGCTGGTGATCGCCTATTCGACCGTGGCCCAGCTCGGTTATCTCTTCCTCGTCTGGCCTTTGGCCGGCGGCGCTTCGGGGGAGATGCCCTGGGCCGCTGGGGCCTGGACCGGAGGCATGTTCCACGCCATCGCGCACGGCCTCGCCAAGGCGGCGATGTTCCTGGCGGCAGGGCTGATGATCGAGGCGCTCGGCCACGACCGCATCGATGGGCTCGCGGGTGTCGCCCGGGCGTTGCCGATGACCACCTTCGGCTTCGGCCTGGCCGCGATCTCGCTCATGGGGCTGCCGCCCTCCGGCGGCTTCATCGCCAAGTGGCTGCTGCTCACCGCGGCCTTCGCCAGCGGCCAACTCGTTTGGGCCCTGGTCATTCTCCTCGGCGGGCTGCTCGCCGCCGTCTATCTGTTCCGGCCGATGAACCGGATGTTCGACAAGGCCGACCCGGTCGACGTCAAGCCGTTGTCGCGGGCCCGCGAGCTCTTGCCGATGAGCCTCGCGGTGCTGGCGATCCTCATGGGCCTGGCACCGGGCGGCCTCTACGCGCTGCTGCAGCAGGGCCGCCCCGAGGCGGCGATCGAGGGGCTCGAATGACCGCCTTCCTGCCGGTGGCCCTGCTGCTCACCGCCCTGATCCCGGCCGCCATCATCTTCTTCCTGGCCGACGATCGGGAACGGCTGCGCGCCTTCATCAACATCGCCGGCGCCGTGATCAAGCTGGGCCTCGTGGGCTACATGCTGTTCTCGGTGATGGATGGGGCGGTCTACGAGACCCGCTTTCCCCTGGTGCCCGGGCTCGATCTCTGGCTGCGCGCCGATGCGCTGGCGCTGCTCTTTATCACGCTCTCCGCCTTCCTTTGGCTGCTGACCACGATCTACGCGATCGCCTATTTCGAAGGTGGGGCGAACCTCTCCCGGTTCTTCGGCTTTTTCTCGCTCTGCGTGGCGGCCACGGTCGGCATCGCGCTCTCCGGCACGGCGATCACCTTCTTCGTCTTCTACGAGCTCTTGACGCTGGCGACCTGGCCCCTGGTCGTCCACAAGGGCGACGAGGCCTCGCTCGCCGCCGGGCGCAGCTATCTCGCCTACACGCTCGCCGGCAGTGCGGTGTTCCTCTCCGGGATCGTGCTGTTGACCGCGGCTACGGGGCCCATCGTCTTCATCGAGCCGCCCGAGATGGCGCTGGTCGAGCCGTGGCTGGCGCGGACCGCCTTCGTGCTGATGGTGGCCGGCCTCGCGGTGAAGGCTGCGATGGTGCCGCTGCACGGCTGGCTGCCGATCGCGATGGCGGCACCGGCACCGGTGAGCGCGCTCCTGCACGCGGTGGCCGTGGTCAAGGCCGGCGCCTTCGGCATCGTCCGGGTGATCTACGACGTCTACGGCACCGATCTCGTCCAGGACCTCGGCCTCGGCCTGCCGCTCGCGGTCATGGCCTCGGTCACCATCCTCTACGGCTCGTACCAGGCCTTGCGGCAGACCGGCATCAAGCGCCGGCTCGCCTACTCCACGGTGAGCCAAATCTCCTACATCATCCTGGGTGCCAGCCTCGCCGGGCCGTTCGCGACGATCGGCGGCCTCGTCCATATCGTGCATCAGGGGATCATGAAGATTACCCTTTTCTTCTGCGCCGGGCTGTTGGACGAGAAGCTGAAGATCACCCGGGTCGATCAGCTCGACGGGGTCGGGCGGCGGATGCCCTTGACCATGCTCGCCTTCTCGATCGGGGCGCTGGGCATGATCGGGGTGCCGCCCACTGCCGGCTTCGTCAGCAAGTGGTATCTGGGCCTGGGCGGGCTGCAGGCCGGGCAACCCTGGGTCCTCCTGGTGCTCGTGGGCTCCAGCCTGCTCAATGCCGGCTATTTTCTGCCGCTGCTCTACCGCGCCTGGTTCAAGCCTTTGCCGGAGGGGGTCGACGAGAGCGATGTCGACACCAGCTCGACGATCGAGCGCCCCTGGGGGTTCGTCGGCCCGCCCCTGGTCACCGCGCTGCTCGCGCTCGTCGTCGGGCTTTTGGCCGCGAGCCCCTTCAGCCCGCTCGGCTGGGCGACCCTCATCGCCGAGCGGACCTATCTGCCGTGATGCCGCTGATCGATCAGGCCCTGCTCGCCCTGACCCTCCTGGTGCCGCTCGGGATCGCGGCCCTGCCGATCATTCGCGCCTGGCGTGATCGGGCGCTGGCGCTGCTGCCCCTGGCGCCGTTGCCGGGCCTGCTCGCCGTCTTCGTGGTGAGCGACGGCGCCACCCTGGTCCTGCCGGACCTGCTGCTGGGCGGCCGCTTCGAGATCAGCGGAACGGCGCCGCTCTTCCTGCTCTTGGCGACCCTGCTCTGGAGCCTCGCCGGGCTCTACGCCAGGAGTGCCGTGGCCGAGAACGAGCGACGCGGCGGGTTCACGGCGTTCTGGTGCGTGACCCTGACCGGCAATCTCGGCGTCTTTCTCGCCGCCGACGTGGTCAGCTTCTACGTCCTCTTCGCCATGGTCTCGCTCGGCGCCTATCCCCTGGTCGTCCACTACCGAACGGCCGAGGCGATCGCGGCGGGGCGGGTCTATATCGGCCTCGCGATCCTCGGCGAGGTCGCGATCTTCGCCGGCCTGTTGTTCGCGACGGTCGGCCTCGGCAGCCTGCTGATCACCGACGTGCGCGCGGCCCTGCCGCTGTCGCCCCACCAGCCATACGCCCTGGCCCTGCTGATCGTCGGCCTCGGGATCAAGGCCGGCCTCGTGCCCCTGCACGTCTGGCTGCCGCTGGCCCACCCGGTGGCCCCGACCCCGGCCTCGGCGGTCCTCTCGGGCGTCATCGTCAAGGCCGGCATCTTCGGCCTGATGCAGTTCCTGCCCCTGGGCTTCGCTGTCCCGTTCTGGGCCGAGCTCTTGATGGTGCTCGGCATCGTCACCGCCTATTACGGCGTCTTGGTCGGCCTGACGCAGCGCAAGCCCAAGACGATCCTGGCCTATTCGACGTTGAGCCAGATGGGTCTCGTGGTGGCACTCCTCGGCAGCGCGGTCGCCGCAGGCGCCGATGTCGTGGCGGCCGAGGTGGTGCTGGCGGCAGCAGCCTTCTACGCGCTGCATCACGGTTTCGCCAAGGGTGCGCTGTTCTTGAGCGTCGGGGTCGCCGAGAAGGCCGGGCGCGAGGTGCTGCCCTGGGTCATGGCGGTGGCGACGCTGATGGCGCTGGCGATCGCCGGCCTGCCGTTCACCGGTGGCGCCCTGGCCAAGCTGGCGATGAAGGAGGCCATGCCCGCAGGCGCGGCGCTCACCTTCGTCACCTTCTCCGCGATCGGCACGACGCTGCTGCTCGGCCGGTTCGTCCTGCAGCTGGCGCAGACCGGCAAGGCCAGCGACACCGCCCGGCCGGATCTGGGCAGCCTCGCCCCCTGGCTCGCGGTCGCTGCTCTGGCGCTGGTCGTGCCCTGGCTGCTGTTCGAGCCCACGATCGGCATCACCGCCGAGACGGCGCTGGCATCGGACAAGCTCTGGGACGGCATCTGGCCGGTGCTGGTCGCCGGCGGCATCGCGATCCTGGCGGCAGCCGAGCCCGGCAGCGATCTCGCGGCCCCGGCCCGGCGGATCGTCCGGGCAGTGATGCAGGCGCTGCAGCGCCTGCCGCGGCCGCGCCTGCCTGAGCCGACCCTGCTCTATGCTCTCGCCGACGGCTCGGGGCGGGCGGCGGAGCGGTTGGAGACGGGACTGGTGCGCTGGTCGATCGCCGGCACGGTGCTCCTGGCGCTCGCACTCGGCATTCTCGTGGCCTTGCTGCTCTGAGCTTCGAAAGTCGGACCGCTCAGCGGGCGACCGGGGTGTCGGGCTGGCTGCCCCATTCGGTCCAGGAGCCGTCGTAGAGTGCGACGTCCGAGCGTCCGAGGCGGGCAAGCGCGAGGCTGGCGACCGCGGCCGACACGCCCGAGCCGCAACTGGTCGTGATCGGCCGGTCGAGATCGACACCGGCCGCGGCGAAGAGCGCGGTCAGCGCTTGGCTGTCCTTGAGCGTCCCGTCGGCGGCCACGAGGTCGCTCACCGGCACGTTCGCAGCCCCCGGAATGTGCCCGGCCTTGAGGCCCGGGCGCGGCTCGGCGACCGCACCCGAGAAGCGGGCGGCCGAGCGGGTGTCGACCACCTGCTCGCGCCGGCTCGTCAGGTTGGCGCGCATCTGGTCGAGATCGCGCAGCAGGAAACTGTTGGCGCGCGGCGTAAAGTGCCGCTCGGAGGGCCGCGGCTCGAGATCGTCGACCGGCCGGCCCTCCGCCCGCCATTTGCCGAAGCCGCCGTCGAGCACCGCCACGTCCTCGTGGCCCATGGCGCGGAACATCCACCAGACGCGGGCCGAGGCGGCGAAGTTGTTGTTGTCGTAGGCGATGATCCGAAGCCCGTCGCCGAGCCCGAGCTTCTTGACGCGCGAGGCGAACTTGGTGGGCGAGGGGAGCATGTGCGGCAGCGGGCTGTCGCTGTCGGCGATCTCGTCGATGTCGAAGAAGACCGCGCGCGGGATATGCGCCGCCCTATAATCGGCCCGCGCGTCACGGCCCTCGGCCGGCATGAACCAGGTGGCATCGACGATCCGGATATCGGGCGCTTCGAGCTTGTCGTTCAGCCATTCGGTCGAGACGAGCGGGTCCGGCACGGCGGCACTCCCCTGGGCGTTGGCGGGCGGGTTCCTCCTTAGCCGAGCCAGGGCGGCACGGGGAGGTTCTTCTCGCGCAGGAAGGTGGGATTGAACATCCGCGACTGGTAGCGGGTGCCCGAATCGCACAAGATGGTGACGATGGTGTGCCCAGGGCCGAGCTCTTTGGCGAGGCGCAGGGCTGCAGCGACGTTGATGCCGGAGGAGCCGCCGAGCACCAGGCCGGCGCGCTGGATCAAATCGAAGACGACGGGCAGGGCCTCCTCGTCGGGGATCTGGTAGGCGTCGTCGATCGGCGCACCCTCGAGGTTGGCGGTGATCCGGCCCTGGCCGATGCCTTCGGTGATCGAGCTGCCTTCGGCCTTCAGCTCGCCGTGCTTGTAGTAGTGATAGAGTGCTGCCCCCATCGGATCGGCGAGCTGGATGCGCACGGCGGGGTTCTGCTCCTTGAGGTACTTGCCGACGCCGGCGATCGTGCCGCCGGTGCCGGCAGCACAAGTGAAGGCGTCGATGGTGCCGCCGGTCTCGCGCCAGATCTCCGGGCCGAGGTTGCGGTAGTGGCCGTCGCGGTTGGCGACATTGTCGAATTGGTTGGCCCAAATGGCGCCGTTGGGCTCCTTCAGGGCGAGCTCGGCCGCCAGCCGGCCCGACCATTTGACGTAGTTGTTCGGGTCCTTGTAGGGCACGGCCGGCACCTGGATCAGCTCGACGCCCTGCGCCAGGAGCATGTCCTTTTTCTCCTGGCTCTGAGTCTCCGGGATGACGATGACGGTGCGGTAGCCCTTGGCGTTGCCGACCAGCGCCAGGCCGATGCCGGTATTGCCGGCCGTCCCCTCGACGATCACCCCGCCGGGTTGCAACAGCCCCTTGGCTTCGGCATCCTCGACGATGGCGAGCGCGGCCCGGTCCTTGATGCTGCCGCCGGGGCTCATGAACTCGCATTTGCCCAGGATCTCGCAGCCGGTCTCGTCCGAGAGATGGTCGAGCCGGACGAGCGGCGTGTTGCCGATGAGGCCAAGCGTGCCGGGACGGATGTCCATTGCGCTCTCGCAAAAGCGGAGGTTTCACTGAGTGACAACGTAGAGACGCCGGCGACGGGCGACAAGCCGGCGATCGCCGACCGGCTGGCCGAAGGCCTCGACCCGCCGGTCGAGCGGATCGAGACGCATGCCGCGATCATCCTCCTGAGTGGTGATCGGGCCTTCAAGCTGAAGAAGCCGGTGGCCTTCAGCTTTCTCGATTTTCGGACGCTGGAGGCGCGCCGCCGAGCCCTGGAGGCCGAGCTCGACCTCAACCGGCGGACGGCACCCGACATCTACGAGGCGGTGCTGCCGGTGGTCGAGGGGCCCGACGGGCCGGCGCTCGGCGGCGATGGCGAGGCGGTCGAGTGGGTGCTCGTGATGCGGCGCTTTGCGGCGGATGCACGGCTCGACCACGTGGCCGGCCGGGGCGAACTGACGCCCGACCTCGTCGAGGAGCTGGCCCG
>SLRI01000038.1 GCA_007131045.1 Rhodospirillales bacterium | reverse complement strand
GCTCGAGGCTGCGCCGCTCTTGCGTCAGGAACCGGCGCACTGGCGCTGCGAGGCCGGGATCGCGGATGTAGTGCGCGCTGCGCGTCACCACCGGCTCGTAGCCGCGCTGCAGCTTGTGCATGCCTTGCGCACCGGCCTCGACCCGGGCCAAGCCGTTGGCGATGGCGTAGTCGATGGCCTGGTAGTAGCAGGCCTCGAAATGGAGGAAGTCGAAGTCCGCGAGACTGCCCCAGAGGCGGCCGTAGAGGGTGTCGCCGCTCTTCAGGTTGAGGGCACCGGCGACCAGTTCGCCGTGCTGCCGGGCGGTCACCAGGACGATCCGCTCGGCGAACGAGGTGCCGAGGCGGCGGAAGAAATCGCGGGTCAGATAGGCGCTGCCCCAGCGCTTGTCGACGGTCGCGAGATAGAAGGGATAGAACGCCTCGAGGTCGGCCGGGGTGAGCTCGTCCCCGGTCAGGGTGCGGATCTCCAGCCCGGCCCGCTCGACCTCGCGGCGCTCCTTCTTGATCGCCTTGCGCTTGGCCGAGCGCATTGTGGCGAGGAAATCGTCGAAGTCGCGGTAGCCCCGGTTGTGCCAGTGGAACTGCACGCCGACCCGGCGCATGAAGCCCGCGGCCTCGAGAATTGCCGCCTCCGCCTCGTCGATGAAGTTGACGTGCGCCGAGGAGAGCCCGAGCTGGTCGGTGGCCGCCCGGATGCCGGCCGCGAGCGCCGCCTTGCCGGCGGTGTCGCTGGCCAGGAGCCGCGGCCCCGGCACCGGGGTGAAGGGCACCGCGACCAGGAGCTTGGGGTAGTAGCTGCCGCCCGCCCGCTCGTAGGCGTTGGCCCAGCCGTGATCGAACACGTACTCGCCGTAGGAATGCCCCTTGACGTAGAGCGGGGCCGCGGCCGACGGCCGGTCGGCGTCGCCGAGCAGCAGGTGCAGAGGCTGCCAGCCGCTCGCCGCCGCGGCCGAGCCCGAGGCTTCGAGCGCCGCCAGAAAGGCGTGGCGCAAGAAGGGGTTGTCGTCGGGACAAAGAGCGTCCCAGACGGCCGGGTCCAGATCGGCGAGCGGGCCGGTGAGGCGGACGGCCAGCGGCGAGGCCGCGGTATCCTCGGCAGCCTCGGCCGGCGTCGGTCGGTGCGGATCGGGGCTCTCCTCCAAGCCGCCCGGCCTTCAGCGGATCTCGAACACGGCGTCGATCTCGACCGCGACGTTCATCGGCAGGCTGCTCGCACCCACGGCGAAGCGGGCGTGCCGGCCGGCATCGCCGAGCACCGCCACCATCAGGTCGGAGGCGCCGTTGATGATCCGCGGGTGATCGGTGAAGCCGGCGGGCGCGTTGACGAAGCCGCCGAGCTTGAGGCAGCGGACGATTCGCTCGAGGTCACCGTCGAGTGCCGCCTTGGCCTGGGCCAGGATGTTGAGGGCGCAGAGCCGGGCCGCGTGCTCGGCCTCCTCGACGCTGACCGCCTTGCCGACCGCCCCGACGACGGCGAGCTTGCCGTCCTCGAACGGCAGCTGGCCGGCGACGTAGAGGGTGCTGCCGCTGATCGTGAACGGCAGGTAGTTGGCCGCCGGTGCCGCCGCTATCGGCAGATTCAGCCCCAACGCCGCCAATCGCGCCTCGATGCTGTTCGCCTCGGCCGTCGCCATCGCCACTTGCCCTCCCGCCACTGAGGCTCTACCGCGACCCGCCGCGGCATACTCTTGGGCTGTTGCCTCGAGCAGCCATATACCGCAAGCTGCCGCGCAAGAAAGGGTGTCGACTGGGCAAATATCGCTCGGGGGGAGATCGTTGAGCACACCACGACAACGCGGCTTTCGCATGCCCGCCGAATGGGCACCGCACCAGCGAACCTGGCTCGCCTGGCCGTGCCGGAAAGAGCTATGGGGCAAGCACCTGGAGGACGCCAAGCTCGCCTATGCCGGCGTGGCGCAGGCGATCGCGGAGTTCGAGCCGGTCACCGTGCTGGCCCGCCCCGACCTCACCGCCGATGCCTCGCTCTACTGCGGCAAGGGTATCTCGGTCCTGCCGCTGCCCCAGGACGACAGCTGGATCCGCGATACCGGCCCGACCTTCCTGACCAGCGAGGACGGCGGCCTGGCCGGCGTCGCCTGGACCTTCAACGGCTGGGGCAAGGTCTATGCCGATCACGCCGAGGATGCGGCGATGGCCGGCCGCATTCTCGAGCACATCCGGGCCGAGCGCTTCGCCAGCAGCCTGGTGCTCGAGGGCGGCGGCATCCACGTCGACGGCGAGGGCACGGCGATCCTCTGCACGGCCTCGGTGCTGGAGCCCGCGCGCAACCCCGATCTGGACCGGGCCGCGGTCGAGCGGCAGCTCGCCGACCTGCTCGCCATCGATCGGGTGATCTGGCTCGACGGAAGCCTCACCGACGACGAGACCAAGGGGCATGTCGACAACCTCGCCTGCTTCACCGCACCGGGCAAGGTCCTGGCCCTCGATCCGGCCACCGCCGGCGAGGCCGACCGGCCCGGCCTCGAGCGCAATGTCGAGACGCTCAGGGCTGCAACCGATGCGCAGGGCCGCGAGCTCGAGGTCACCCTCCTGCCGCTGCCCAAGCCCAGAAAGCGGCAGGACGGGCGGCTCCTCACCCTCACCTACATCAATTTCTACGTCTGCAACGGGGCGGTGATCGTGCCGATGTTCGAGGATGCGGCCGACGGCACCGCCGAGAAGCTGATCGCGCAGGCCTTTCCGGACCGCGAGGTCGTGGCCCTGGACGCGAACGCGCTGCTGCAAGGCGGCGGCGGGATCCACTGCATCACCCTGCAGCAACCCGCCGCCCCGACACCGCCTGCGGCCCCGAGTCCGCCTGCGGCAGAGACGACCGCCTAGGCGCATCATGGGAAGTTTTTTCGCCGAAGATCGTCAACGGTACTGTAAAGGCTCTTCGCCCGAGGTATTTTTCCACAATATGGTACGTGTAGGCGCCGCGTGGCCGCTACGGTACGTTAGACGCTACGTGCGTCTCGGCAACGATGCGCCACGGCAATGATGAATGACACAGCAGCTTGGCGGGGAAGCCTTGAACGGATTTTCGCGACAGCCGAACGCTCGACAGGTCTGGCAACCGAAGGCGGAGCCGAAAGCGGATGCGGCAGCGCATGACCCGGCGGCGGCCCCACACGGATCGCCGAGCCACGCCAACGTGCGCGTGTTGACCCACAACCAGGACGGTGCCAGCGCCGAACTGGCCGCCCATCTCGTGGCCATCGCCGACCGCGCGCTCGAGGACCGGCTCGCCGCCGAGCAGATCGTCGCCGGTCTCTGCCGGCTGCAGGCGGGCCTGATGACGGCCGCGACCCAATCGGCCATGGCCGACCAGCGTGAGGCGGCCCGGGCAGAGCTCGAGCGGCTGGTCCGCCGGGCCGCCCTCGATGCCCTGCCCCCGGTCATCACCCATCAGTTGAAGGCACCCGACCAGCAGGCGCCCAAGACGGCGGCGCAAAAGGTCGGGGCGCCCGTCGCACCCCCCGCGCGGGCCATGCCGCAAGCGGCGCCCGACCGGCCGGCCCCCGTTCGGCCGGCCACCATTCGGCCGGCCTCCGTTCGACCGGCCGAGATGCCAAAGCCGGCGGCGCTGGCCGAAGCGCCGGCCGAGCCGGCGGCCGATGGGTCCCGAGCGCGCCCGCTCGGGCGACGGCCGGCGGGCCAGCCTTCGGGCCTGGGCGAGCTGTCGTCGACGGCTGAGCTGTCCGGTGCCTTCCGGCCGCGTGGTTCCGTGGCAGTCGCTCGTGGTGCCGCAACGAAAGCCGAAACCGCGCCGGCCGGTCGCGGTCGCTGGGTCGAGTTCGCCGCCGTCGTCGGCGTGATCGTGGCGCTCGGCGTGGTCGGCTTCGGCTACCTGACGTCGGGCTACCTGACCTCGGCGCCCGACCAGCCGACGGTCGCGGATGTCCCGGCCGGATCGACGACGGTCTCGTCACCAGCGATCGACACGGCGGCCGGCGAGGCGCCGAGCCTCGACGACGCTGCCGCTGCCGTGGCGCTGCAGCTCGAGGCCGTGGAACCCGCGAGTGGCCCACTGCAGGAGCAGCCCGCCGGCCCCGGGGCGAGCAGCGCGCCCGCCGACCCGCCGGCTGGCGGCGCGCCCGCGGCCCTCGCCGACAATCTGCGCATCGTCATCCACTATCAGAGCGGCAGCGCCGGATCGGCACGCGCGAGCAACCTGTCGAGCACGCTCGACGAGATCAAGGACCCGCTCGCGGTCGAACTGCGCAGCGTCGACTTCACCATCGCGAGCCCGCGAATCCGCTATTTCTACAGCAGCGACGCGGCCGCGGCAGCCAGCCTGGCCGAGGTCCTGGCCCCATCCGTCAACGGCGGCGGCGACTGGCAGGTCCAGGACTTCACCCACTTCCGCCCCGGCCCGAGCGCGGGCACCATCGAGGTCTTCGTCCCCGCCCCCGGGAGCTGACGGTCGTTGCGCCTGACGCAACGACCCGTCACCCGCAGGCGTCTTCGCAGCGGTGCTCGGCACCCCATCTCCGGTCCAGCACAGCTGAACGAGGAGGAAGGCGATGCAGCTCGACCACGTCACCCTGGCGGTCCGCGACCTCGCCCGATCGGTCCGCTTCTACAGCGAGGTCATCGGTCTCGAGCCGCTGGCGAGCCCCACCGGCGACGGTCTCGAGCCGCTGGCGAGCGCCACCGGCGGCGGTCTCGAGCCGCTGGCGAGCGCCACCGGCGGGGCCACGCTGGGCATCGACGGACGACCACGGCTCGACCTCGTCGAGCGGCCGAACGGCGAACCGCGCGGTGACCGGGCCGGCCTCTTCCACGTCGCCTGGCTGCTCGCCTCGCGCGCCCACCTGGGCGCAGCACTCGCCCGCCTCGCCGCCGCCGGCAGCCGGCTGACCGGTGCGGCCGACCACCATGTCAGCGAAGCCGTCTATCTGGACGATCCGGACGGCCACGGCATCGAGCTCTATGCCGACCGGCCCGAAGCAACTTGGCGCCAGGACGGCCGGATCGTCATGACCAACAGCCGCCTCGACCTCGACGACCTCGGCCGGGCCGCAACAGCCGCCGGCCTCGAAGCGGAGGCGAGCACCCGGGGCGCCACACTCGGCCACCTCCACCTCGAAGCCACAGACCTTGCAGCCTCACGCCGGTTCGCCGTCGAAGAGCTCGGCCTCGAGCTGCAAGCCGACTGGCCCCACGCCGCCTTCCTCGCCTGGCGCGGCTACCACCACCACCTCGCCTACAACGACTGGAACAACCGCTCCCGACCCCTCGACCCCGACGCCGACAGCCTCGGCCTGATCCACATCCGCCTGAAGAGCGACCGGCCGAGTCGAACCCTGACCGACCCGAACGGCATCCGCTTCGAGCTGGCGTGAACAGCGGTCACAGGGTTCGAAAGATGTGGGGAGGCAGCGCCTCCCCACGCCCCACCGTTCCTTTGGCGTGGCGGCAGCTGGTGCGGTGGTGGCGGACTCGGGGATTGTCGTAGCGGGGTAGCGTCCGCATAGTCCCGAGCGGCTGAGATATTTGTGGGACGACGCATATTGGATGAGTGGCTCGCTGACGGTTTGGCGTTCCTGGACTGGCTGATCGAAGTCGCCGGCCACTACAGCGCGCTGTCTATGCTAGGGATAATTCAGGCTGGCCAACTACCGATAGTCGGGGCGCTGGCCAATCTGACCACGCTAGCTTGTGGCTTCGTTCTGCTGCTACAGCTCACCCGCGTCCTTAAGGGCAACAGCAAGGATCTCCAACGGATCGACGAGCGCACCGCGGCGATCGAGCGGCACCTTGCCGCTGCGCTGCCCGACAATAATGAAGAGATCGCCGCCCTACGCGCGGCCCTCGCCGCTGTGCGCACCTCGGCGGTCGACGGAACCGAACGCCCAGCCACGGTCGAGCAGGCCCTGGAGGAGTTCCAAAGAACCGGCGACCCAGTCAAGGTCGAGGCGGTACTTGCCGAAATCGAAGCTCGTGCACTGTACACCGCATCCCCGCATTTGAAGGAGGCTGCCGCAGCCGCGCGCCATCGCGGCGCCCTCGCCACCTTGCGCAGCGTCGAGGACGCCCTCGCCGCCTACCACCGCGCCGCCGAGCTGGACCCGGACCATTGCTGGACCTGGATCCATATCAGCCGGCTGGAGCAGGCCGCCGGGCGGCTCGTGGCGGCGGAGGTCGCGGCCAATCAAGCCCTCGCCTGCGCGCGCCTGCAGGCCTCGGAGCGCGGTGAGAACATCGCACTCGCGACCCTCGGCGACATCGCGGTCGCCGCCGGCCGACTGGCGGACGCCGTCGGACACTTCGAGGCCATCCGACCGCTATTCGAAAGAGAGGCTGCGGCCGGCCCGGGCAACACCGAACGGCAGCGCGATCTCTCTGTCTGCTGGAACAAGATCGGCGACGTTCGAGTTGCGCAGGGCGATCTCGCTGGCGCCCTCGGCGCCTACACGGAGAGCCATGCGATCGCCGAAGAGCTCGCGGCCGCCGACCCGGGCAATGCCGGATGGCAGCGCGATCTCTCGATCAGCTGGAGCAAGATCGGCGACATCCGGGTAGCCCAGGGCAACCTCACCGGCGCCCTCGACACCTACACAGCGGCCAAGGCGATCGTTGAGGAGCTCGTAACGGCAGACCCCGGCAATGCCGGATGGCAGCGCGGCCTCTCCGTCGACCTGAACAAGATCGGCAACGTGCTGGTGGCGCAGGGCAATCTCGCGGGCGCCCTCGATGCCTACGATGCCGGCAAGGTAATTGCCGAGAAGCTTGCGGCGGCAGACCCGGGCAATGCTGGATGGCAGCATGATCTTTCGGTCAGCTGGGAGAGGATCGGCGACGTATGGCGGGCCCAGGGCGATCTTGTCGGTGCTCTCGACGCCTACATGGCTGGTAAGGCAATTCGCGAAAAACTCGCGGCGGCGGACCCGGGTAATGCTGAATGGCAGCGCGAGCTGTCTGTCAGCTGGGAGAAAATTGGCGACGTGCGGTGGGCCCAGGGCGTTCTCGCCGCAGCCCTCGTCGCCTACACGGCGCGCCACAAAATCGCCGTCAAGCTCGCGGCGGCCGACCCGGGAAATG
>SLRI01000302.1 GCA_007131045.1 Rhodospirillales bacterium | reverse complement strand
GCGCGTAGGGTGCCCAGCCGGTCAGCGCCAGGGCAAGGGCGATGCTCAGCGGCCCGCCGCCGAGGATGGCGGCGAGCACGAGGGCGACGACGATGGTGGGTGCTGCGAGCGTGGCTTCGGCCGCTGTTCGCATCGCCTGCGCGGCGACGCCCGCGCCCCGGGCGATGACCGCTCCTGCCGCGATGCCGAGAGCGAGGCCGCCCGCAAGCGCGATCGTCACCACGGTGATGGCGCGAGCGAAGCCGGCGGCGACCCGTGCCGCCAAGTCCCGGCCGAGATGATCCGTGCCGAGCCAGTGGTCCAGCGACGGCGGGGCCAGCACCCGGTCGTGGTCGACCCGGTGCGGATCACCGAGAACGGCGAGCGCCAGGATGCCGATCAGGCAGAGGATCGCGAGCGCCGGCCAGCGCCTAGCCATCTCGGCGCGGCCGCGGGTCGATGCTGCGATGGGCGAGTTCGGCCAGCCCCCGCACGGCGAGGAGCCAGATGGCGATCACCGCCACGTAGGTCTGAAGGACGGCGAAGTCGCGGTTGGTGACCGCCCTCAGCACGAATTCCGAGAGTCCCGGGGGGCGAAGACGATCTCGGCGACGGCCGTGCCGCCGATCACCCAGGCTGCTTCCGGAGTCAGCGCCGCGACGAGCGCCAGGGCCGCATGCCCGCGGCCGTGCCGCCAGAGGGCAGCCGAGCGGCCGAGGCCCTTGGCGCGAGCGGTGAGCAGGAACGGTGCTCGCTCGACGTCGGCGAAGGCGGCCGCCGTGATCTCCGCGATTTACGAGCGTCTCGAAGAGACGGGCTATTTCTAGGCGATCCGGCTGCCCGCCAACAGCGTCCTGCGCGAGAGCATCGCGGACCGGCTGACGCGGCCCGTGGGGCGTCCGTCGCTGACCAAGGCCGAGCGGTTCTACGAGGATTTCCATTACCAGGCGCAAAGCTGGAACGAAGAGCGCCGGGTGATCGCCAAGATCGAATGGCATCCGGGCGAGCGGTTCCCCCGCGTGGGCTTCATCGTCACCAACCTACCGATGGAGCCGGACTGGGTGATGGGTTTCTATAACCAGCGCGGCACCGCCGAGCAGCACATCTAAGGAAGGCAAATACGCCTTCCACTGGACGCGGCTGTCATGCAAACGGTTCCGCGATAACGAGGTGCGGCTGCAACTGCATGCGCTGGCCTACGACTTGGCCACCTTCTTGCGCTGCATCGAGCCGCCCGAGGCGATGGCCGACTAGTCGCTGACAAGTCTGCAGCTCAAACTGATCGAGATCGGGGCCCGCGTCGTGCGCCACGCCCGCGCCATCACCTTCCAACTGGCCGAGGCCGCCGTCACCGGCCCGATGGTGCGCGCGATCCTCGCCGCGATCCGCCGATTGCGAGCGCCACCGCTGTGCGCGTGACCGTGATCCCAACCCAAACTGAACGAAAGCGGCAGGACAGGCCTGCCCGCCGCGCTGAAAAACGGGGCCGCCGGGCCAGGATGACGCGGGTTCGCGGTCCAATCCACCCTCATTCTAGCGGTCCAGCGACCGCAGACAACGCTTGGGGAGCAAAACGCTTGATCTGCTGGCCTGATCAGGTAATTTTAACGTCGAGCGTCAGGCCACTCGGGGAATGTCGGCTGATGCTCCACCGGGCGGATACGCGCCGCCTGCACCTCCGGCCGACCGCGGTCGTTGGCCAGGCTGAGTCCGGTCACCGCACAGGTGGCGCCATAGGCGTCGCGCACGACCCGCTTGAACGCCGCATCCCGCACCGGCCGGCTGGGCACCCGCTCGACGATCGGCCGCTCGAAGGTGGCCGCACGCGGTCGTCCCGGGCGCCTTCGCGATCCGGGTCACCTCCATCCGACAGCCCTTGGCTCGGTCGTGCACCTGCGGTAATCGAACAAGCCATGTATGTGCTCATTGTCGATGACGACCGGCGGCTGACGCGCCTGCTCGCGTATCTGTTCGAGCAGGCCGGACACACCGTGGACGTGACCCATGACGGGACCGAGGCTCGCGAGTACATGCGCCAATGCGGAAATGACGTGATCATCCTCGACTGGATGCTGCCGGGCGAGGACGGGATTTCGCTCTGCGCGGCGATGCGGGCGCGGGGCTTCGAGGGCGGCCTCCTGATGCTGACGGGACGCGACGCGCTCGAGGACCGACTCGAGGGGTTCGCCGCCGGGGCGGACGACTATCTCGTCAAGCCCTTCGAGCCGGAGGAGCTGCTGGCGCGGGCCGAGGCGCTCGCCCGGCGGGCGGCACGGGCCCCGGCGCCGCGCCTTATCGAGGCTGGCGGCTGGCGGCTCGATTGCGACGACCGGCGCATGCAGCATGTGACCGGCCACGCCGTGGAACTCACCCTGCGCGAGTTCCAACTCGTGGAAGTCCTGATGCGGCGCGCCGGGCACGCCGTGGCGCGCGAAACGATCCGGCAGCAGCTCTGGGGCCTCGGCCGCGAGGTGACGGACAACGCGCTCGACGCCACGCTGCGGCTGCTGCGCCGCAAGCTCTCGCGATGCGCGCGCGAGCAACCGATCCAGACCCTGCGCGGGTTTGGCTACCGGTTCGAGCCGGGGGCGGATGCGTGATTTCAGGCGCGTCTCGGGCGCGGATGCCATTCAGGCCAGCGCAAGGCGGGAGGCCTGCATGAAGCAACAGCCCGGACGCAGCCCTATCGACCATGAGTTGCGCACCGGCCGGCGGCGCCTGGCCATCGGCTACGCGGCCGGCATGGCCGTCGCGCTCTGCGCGGTGCTTCTGGGTGGGTATTTCCTGCATTCGGCCATGGTCAAGCAGTCACTGAGCGCCGAGCTCGCGCAGTTGTCGCAACGCGAGGCGGAGGTCCACAAGCCCGATCTCGAAGCGTGGATCGAGGGCGCCATCGACTCCGCGGATGTCAGCATCGGCTACCGCCCGCATCGCACCGCTTTCTACTATATCATGAGCCCCGAGGCCGAACTCGTGCATGGCAACGAAACCCAGCCCGAACTGCGCGAGGCGGTGCTCGATCATCTGAAGACGCAAGACCTGCCGCGCGACGAGGTGGTGTTTCACGATCTCGAGGTCGATGGGGCCGATAAGCCGGTGCGGCTTGCGCTGCTGCGCCACCCTGTGACGGGGGCCGATGGTGCGTATCTGGGCAGCGTTTATGCCGCGACGAATGTGGGCGGGGCGCTCGCCCATCTCGACCAGCTACTCACGGTCATCTTCGCGCTCGCGCTCGGCTTCGTCGGGCTCGCCGGGGTCGGGGGCTGGTGGATGGCTGATCGCAGCCTGCTGCCGCTGCGCCGCGCGCTGCAGCAGCAACGCGCATTCATCGCCGATGCCTCGCATGAGCTGCGCGGCCCGCTCATGGTGATGCAGACCGCGCTGGCGATCGTGGAACGCGAGGCGGGCGACCGGCTCGGGGACTTCCACCGGCAGAGCCTCGCCGATGCCCGTGCCGAGACCCGGCGCCTCGGCGATCTCGCCGCACAGATGCTGCTCCTGGCGCGCGCGGATGCCAGAGCGCTCGAGTTGCAGGCCGAGTCCGTCGATCTGGTGACCCTGATCGAGCGCCAGATCCGCCTGCGCCAGCAGCATGCGGAGGCCAAGGGCCAGACCCTGGCCGCCGATCTCCCCACGCATGCGCAGGTTACGGGCGATGCGGATCTGTTGGCCCAGGCGGTGCGCGCGGGGCTCGACAACGCGCTGCTCTACACGCCGCGCGACGGGCGCATCGCGCTGACTCTGGCGTCCGAAGGGGCGGGCTGGCGTCTCGAAATCGCCGATGACGGGCCGGGGATGGATGCCGAGGCGGTGGCCCGGGCGTTCTCGCGCTTCTACCGCGCCGATAAAGCGCGCGCGCGCGAAGGCGGCGGCGCTGGGCTGGGCCTGTCGATCACCCGCGAAATCATCGAGTTGCATGGCGGCCGGGCCCGCATCGAAAGCCGGCCCGGCGCGGGTACGACGCTGGTGCTCACACTCCCGGGCTGACGCTTCGGGGCGCTTTCAGGCGGTTTTCAGATGCGCGCGCGAAAACTCTCTTCGCCAAGAAGCGCATTATTGAAGGAGATTTCCATGACCGCTTCGTTCGTCCTGCGCCGCGCGCGTTACAGCCTCGGGGTCTGCGCGGCCGCCCTAATGGCGCTGCCCGCACAGGCGAATTACCAGCCCCTGCCCGAAGCCGAAGGGCCGAGCCCGCAGATCCCCGCCCAGTTCGATGCCGACGGCGCGCCGCTGATCTACCAGGACGCGCTGCATCATCGCGACTATTCGGCCGTGCAGCACGCCCTTGCCAGTGTCGGGCGCATCATGCGCGACAGCGAGATGGGCCACGAAGGCTACGACGCCGAGCTCGCCGGCGATCCGATGCGGCGCCAGGGCGAGGCCTGGCTCGAGGTGATGCAGGCGGCCTCGGGGATGCTGATGACCGAAGGGGTCGGCAGCATGCGCCTCGACGGCGAATCCTGGACCGCCGGAGACCCCTTCGATATCGGCGATCTAGCCCATGCTTCCTTCAGCTATCACATGCATCACAGCGGCGGGCGCTGGAGCGAGCTCGGCCTCGAGGAAGCGCTGACCTTCGACGGCACGGGATATCTCGCGACGATGACCCGGCGCCTCGTCGAGGAGCATTACGGCGCACGCAGCTTCGCCGATATCGACGGCACGCGCGATGCGGCGAGCCTCGCGCACGGGCTCGATGCGATGCACGCGCTCGCCTACTCCTTCGTGCGCTGGGACAAGCCCGGTGGCGCCGGCGATATGGGCCAGCTCGACCAGGCGCATATGGAGGCGGTGCATGACGTGACCGTCGAGCGGCTGGTCGAACTCGCCGAGAACCTCGCCGGCACGCTGGACGATGCCTGGGACGATGCGATCGGCGCCTATGATCTGGGCGATGGCGGAGTCTATCCGCTGGAGACGCTGGGCAGCCTGCTGCGCGGGCACAAGGCGCTCTACGAGATCCTCGTCGTGTTCGGCGAGGACGCCCATGCGGACGCCGCCGAGTTGCTGTTCGAGCGCATGGCCGCGATGACCGAGGCGCTCGCCACCAGCGACGACGCGGTGCGCGACTGGGGCATCGCCGAGGTCGTCGTCTACACTGGCGAGGCGGTCGAAGCCGCCAGTGAGCGCGTCGACACCGAGACGCAGTGGCGTTTTCTCAACCACCTGACCGGCGGCTTCTCGATGCTGCGCGAGCGCGACGGCACCAGCGCCTTCCTCGACACCCGGCCGGAGCTCCGCGACGCAGTGGGCACGCTCTCGGACCGGCTGCTGCAGGCGGCGCTCGACCACCAGACCGATACCGACGGGCTGATGCTGCGCCGGCTGTCGATGGCGGATGGCGAGGTGATCGACGAGCGCCACCAGGTCAGGGCGATGGGCTGGTTCCTCACAGCCGCGGGCAACAGCTACCGCGCCGGGGCGGATTTCGAGCGCCCGGGCGACTGGGGCGACGACAGCGGTCTCGCCGAACGCAGCACCGCGCTCTATGACGTGATCCTTGCCAACAACGCGCGCCTGCTCGACCTGATCGACTGAGATGGCGCCAGCGCGCCTGGCCCGAAAGCTTGCGGCGGGCCGCCCATAGCGGGTGGCCCCCGTTGCGCAGATGCCCATGCCCCTCGCTGTCGACTGCGGGCGGGACGCCGGGGGATCGCTCGACTCGGCCCACCTCGATGGTTGGGTCACACGTGCCGTCCGGTTATGTCGAGATCACCCATGGATAGCTGAAACCCGCAGAACAGCCGGCTTGCGGTGCGGCGATTTCAACGAGCCGTTCGCCAACGCTGCCCAGATGGCGGTGAACCAGCCTCGACCGCGTGCTGGCGGCCGAGCCGGACTTCCTGACAGGCGACCTCGCGCATGAGCACGACGACGACATCAAGAGCCTGTCGCTCACGGCCGACGAGCCGCTCGACCTCGACAAGTTCCAGACCTGGTTCGGCCGGCTGTTGCAGACCCGTGGACCCGACATCCTGCGCTCCAAAGGCATTCTCGACTTCGCCGGCGAGCCCGACCACTACGTCTTCCAGGGTGTGCACATGCTGATGGACGGCTCCCCCATGGGCCCCTGGCCCGCGGCTGCCGCGCGCCAGTCGCGCCTCGTCTTCATCGGCCGAAATCTCGAGACGATGGGCCTCGCCGAAGGCTTCGCCGCATGCAAGGCGGGCTGAACCTCCGCCGACCGCCACGCCAGGGCTTCCCGCCGACGACACTTGAGCAGCGGGCCCTGCGGCTCGCCACCGGCGCACCGGTCACCGGTGCCGTGGTCCGGGGAAGCATGGTAGCCGCAGGCTTCGGTGACGGCACCGTGCGGCTGTTCCGCCCGGAAAGTGAACCCCTCGTCATCGAGGCGCATCGTGGCGCCGTGCTCTCGATCGCCGCCGATGCCCTGCCGGATGCCGTGTTGACCGGCGGCGACGACGCTCGTTTCCTGCGCGTCGCCGGCGACGGCGGGATCAGTGAGCTTGCGAGCTTCGGCACGCGCTGGGTCGATTGCGTCGCCGCCGGGCCGGGCTGGCGCGCCTGCTCGTCCGGCAGGACGGTGCAGCTCTGGCGCGTCAACGGCGATCGGCCACTTGCCTTCGACCATCCGAGCACGGTGGGCGGGCTCGCCTTCGATCCGAAGGGCCGCAAGCTGGCGGTGGCCCACTACGGCGGGGCCACGGTCTGGGAGCGTGGCGAGAAGCGCTGGAAGCCCTCCCGGCTCGTGTGGAAGGGTTCGCACGGTGCGGTCACCTACAGCCCGGACGGGCGGTTCCTGGTGACCGCCATGCAGGAGAACGTGCTGCACGGCTGGCGATTGCGCGACAAGGCCGACATGCGGATGTCGGGCTATCCCGCCAAGGTCAAGAGCTTCGCCTGGGTCGGCAGCGTGCCGTTTTTGGCAACCAGTGGCTGCGACGAGGTCGTCTGCTGGCCGTTCGACGAGTCCAAGGGGCCGATGGGCCGTGCGCCGATCGCCGTTGCCTATGGCGGCAAGCAGCTCTGCACGGCGGTGACCGGCATGCTCGGTATCGAGGGTGTGTTCGCGGGCTTCGCCGATGGTGCGGTCCTCGCCGGGAGGTTCGCCGCCGAGG
>SLRI01000336.1 GCA_007131045.1 Rhodospirillales bacterium | reverse complement strand
TGCGCCAGAAAATCGGCCTCGCGACCGAGGAGGAGGCCGACCGCAGCCTGATCGCCGGCCTCCTCGATGCCATGCACAAGGGCCGGGCCGACTTCACCCTCACCTTCCGCAGGCTCGCCGATGCCCTCGAGGACGAAGCCCAGGCCACCCGCCTGCGCGAACTCTTTGCGGAAAGCGAGCCCTTCGATCAGTGGGAGAAAGCCTGGCGCGAGCGCACTGGCCGCGAAACCACCCCTGCGACCGAGCGTGCCCGGGCCATGCGCCAGGTCAGCCCCGCCATCATCCCCCGAAACCACCAGGTCGAAAAAGCCCTGAAAGCCGCCATCGAACGGGGCAACTTCACCCCCTTCGAGCGCCTGCACGCGGCCCTGGCCACCCCCTACGAGGACAACGCCAAAACCGCCGCCTACGCCGACCCGCCCGAGCCTTCCGACATCCCCTATCGGACTTTCTGCGGCACCTGAAGGCGAGCGAAGATCGGGGAGGCGGCGCCTCCCCGAGCCTGGCTCAAAACCGCCGCCTCAAATCGTCATCCCGGCCCGGCGCAGGCCTACGAAGAGCTGCTCGCGATGCGCCGGATCGGCATAAGGATGGACGACCCGCCAGTAGCCGGCGGGATCGGGCGGCGTCATCCGGTCCAGCTCCTCGAGCAGCGCTCTCGCCTCGTCGATCCGGCCGAGCCGGCCGAGCACGGCGATGGCCATGACGAGCACGACGTGAACCCGGCGGACGGCCAGCGCCCGCTCGGAAAAATGCAACGCCTCCTCGAGATTGCCGAGATGGTAGTGCGCCTGCGAGAGCTTGGTCATGGCGAGAAAGGCGAGCGGGTCGTTGGGCGTCAGCCGCAAGGCCCGGAGCAAGGGGTCGGGCGACTGCTCGAAATGCCCGAGATAGAGGCGCACCCAGCCGAGCGCCAGGTGGCCGAAGGCGAAGTTCGGGCTGAGGTCGATCGCGCGCTGAGCCGCCAGCAATGCCGCATCCAGCCGGCCGGACAAGTAGTGCACGAAGAACATGGCGTAGTGGCTGTAAGGGTCGCGGTCGTCGATCGCGAGCGCCCGGCCGGCGGCGGCCGTGAGCTCGGCACGGTCCCGCGCCACGTCGTCGCTGAAGCCGAAATGGACATAGGACATGAGCGCTCGCGCCAGCGCCATGTGCGCCCGGCCGAAGTCCGGGTCCAAGGCGATGGCGCGACGGTGCCAGCGGATCGCCTCCTCGATCTGCTCCCGGGTCAGCTGGTAGTGGCTCCACATGCCGCGCATGCAGCAGTCGTAGGCGTCGAGACTCTCCGTCGGCTTGCGCACCGCGCGCCTGCCCTCGCCCATCAAGATCTCGGGCTCGATGGCACCCACCACGCTTTCGGTGATCTCGTCCTGGATGGCGAAAATGTCGGCCAGGTCGCGATCGTAGCGCTCGGCCCAGAGATGCACGCCGGTCTCGGCGTCGATCAGCTGGCCGGTCACCCGGAGCCGGTTGCCGGCCTTCCGGACGCTGCCCTCGAGGACGTAACGGACGCCGAGTTCGGCCGCGACCTGCTTGATGTCGACCGCCCGGCCCTTGTAGGTGAAGCTGGAGTTGCGCGCGATCACGAAGAACCAGCGATAGCGCGAAAGTGCCGTGATGATGTCCTCGCTCAAGCCGTCGACGAAGTACTCCTGCTCCGGATCGCCGCTCATGTTCGCGAACGGCAGGACGGCAATCGACGGCCGGTCGGGCAGCACGAGGCTGCCCGGTCCGGCCAGCACCCCCGTCCGGCTCGGATCCTCCATCCGCCAGTCGATCCGATAGATCGCCACCGGACGCGGGATGTTCTTGAGCTTGCGCTCGCCCAGAGGTGCTATCGGAAAGGCCACCTTGCCGCGGATCTGCTCCTGCACCACGCCCGAGATGCAGATTCCGGCAGGTGCCGCCGCCTCCTGCAGCCGGGCCGCGACGTTGACCCCGTCACCCAAGAGATCGTCACCATCGACGATGACATCACCGAGATTGACGCCGATCCGAAACAGCATCTGCCGGTCGCTCGGCAGATCGGCATTGCGCCGGTCGAGAGCACGCTGCACCGCCACCGCCGTGCGCACCGCCTGAACCGGGCTCGCGAACTCGACCACCAGGCTGTCGCCGGCCGACCCGAAGATGCGCCCGCCATGCTCGGCCACCAGCCCGCCGATCGTCTCGCGATAGGCACGAAGCGTGCGCAAGGCCGCCTCCTCGTCCGCCGCCACGAGCCGGCTGTAGCCGACCACATCCACAGCGAGAATCGCCACGAGCTTGCGTTCCATCAGCCGGGCCACCCCCCGAGGCCTCACCGACCACCCGCCGATATCATCATGCTAAGCCCCCCGGCCGACAACGGCAAACCGCAAATCAACCAGCAAAACGGGAACAGCATCGGCTCGGCTGAGGAAAAAAGGGCCACGGCAAGGCAGCACCTCCCCGAGCCCCACCGTTACTTGGCGCCGACGGCCTTCAGCAGCACCGCACCAAAAAAACGGAGGGGCGTGGGGAGGCGCTGCCTCCCCGCACTTCTTCTCCTCTTGCTTCCCCGCAATAATCGCGGCAAAGAGGGTCGTTCCGACCGAAAAAGGCAAACACGAGTGTTCGAACGCTCGATTCCCGAGTGGCTGCGCCACGCGCCGACCCCGAGTGCCAAGGGCTTCGCCGTGCTCTCCGCCCTCGACGCGACGATCCGCGGCTTCGTCGTCTCGGTCTACCCGCTCGCCATGTACCGCGCCTTCGGCGACCCGGCGCTGGTCTCCAAGCTCTACTTTCTGGTGGGCCTCATCTCGCTCGGCGCCGGTCTCCTGGTCCCCTGGCTCACCCGCTTTCTCCCCCGCCGCTGGATGTACACCGCCGGCATCGGCCTCGCACTGCTCGGCTGCGGCCTCGGGGTCGTCGGCGGCCAGTGGATCGCCCTGGCGCTTCTCGCCAGCACCATCGCCACGGTCACCGTCTTCGTCTGCCTCAACGCCTACGTGCTCGACTATGTCGCGAGGAGCGAGCTCGGCCGGACCGAGACGCTGCGGATGTTCTACGCGGCCGTCGCCTGGACCGCGGGCCCGGTCACCGGCGTCTGGCTGCTGCATCTCTGGGAGCCCGCCCCGTTCCTGCTCTCCGGCTTCTTCGCCCTCGTGCTCCTCGTCGTCTTCTGGGCGATGCGTCTCGGCAACGGCAAGCTGATCGCCCGGGCCCGCGGCCCCGCGCCCAATCCCTTGGCCTATCTCGGCCGCTTCTTCGCCCAGCCGCGGCTCGTCGCCGGCTGGCTGTTCGCCGTGCTGCGCTCCTGCGGCTGGTGGGTCTATGTCGTCTACCTCCCGATCTACGCCGTGGAATCGGGCCTGAGCGACCAGACCGGCGGCATCGCGCTTTCGCTCACCAATGCACTCCTCTTCACCACGCCACTGATGCTCCGCTGGATGCAGGCCCACACCGTGCGGGCCACCGTCCGCCTGGGCTTTTTGGCCTCGGGCCTCGCCTTCGTTGCCGCCGCCGTCCTCTCCCCCTTCCCCTGGGCCGCCGTCCTGCTGTTGATGGCCGGCTCGACCTTCCTTATTCTGCTCGACATCGCCGGCGGGCTGCCCTTCCTGATGGCGGTCAAGCCGTCGGAGCGGACCGAGATGAGCGCGGTCTATTCCAGCTTCCGCGACGTCTCCGGCATCGTCACGCCCGGTGCGGCCTGGCTGGTCCTCCTGGCCGCCCCCCTGGCCGGCATCTTCGCCGTCATCGGCTCCGGCCTCTTGGCCATGTGGGCGCTGGCCTTGCGCCTCCACCCGCAACTCGGCGCCGCCAACGCCGAGCGCACGGCCGCCCGCCTCGCCCGACAGCACCGCCCGGCCGAATAGCGGCCGCGGCCACTGGATCGCCGGCCGCCGAGCGCCTAGGGTGCACGCACCATCCTTTGCCGCCCCGCCCGCCCTCTGCCGTTCTGCCAGAAAGTCCGAGAGAACATGCCCGACAGCGCTACCCCGAACCCGCTGCTGGCCGAGTGGACCACGCCCTTCGGCCTGCCGCCCTTCGAGGCGATCGCCACCGAGCAGTTCCCGCCGGCCTTCGAGGCGGCGCTGGCCGCGCATCGGCGCGAGCTCGAGGCGATCGCCGCGACGTCGGAGGCGCCGAGCTTCACCAACACGATCGAGGCACTCGAGCGCAGCGGCCGAACGCTGCGTCGGGTGGCACTCACCTTCTTCAACCTCGCCGGCACCGACACCGACGCGGAGATACAGGCGATCCAGCGCCAGATCGCCCCGGTCCTCGCCCGCCACCAGAACGCGATCTACCAGGACACCAGCCTCTTCGCCCGGATCGGCGACCTCTACGACGCCCGCCACGGGCTCGACCTGTCGGCGGAGCAGGTGCGCGTGCTCGAGCGCTACCACACCGGGTTCGTGCGCAACGGTGCGGCCCTCGACGAGCCCGCGCGCGAGCGGCTGGGTGCCATCGCCGAACGGCAGGCCACCCTCGGCACCCGCTTCGCCCAGAACATGCTCGCCGACGAGCAGGCCTATACCCTGGTGCTCGACGGCGAGGCCGACCTCGCCGGCCTGCCGCCCTTCGTCCGGGACGCGGCGGCGAGCGCCGCTGCAGCGCGCGGCCTCGACGGCAAGCACGTGGTCACCCTGGCCCGCTCCAGCATCGAGCCCTTCCTCACCTTCTCCAGCCGCCGCGATCTGCGCGAGCAGGCCTTCACCGCCTGGATCAGCCGGGGCGAGAGCGGCGGGGCCACCGACAATCGGGCGATCATCCAGGAGATCGTGGCCCTGCGCGCCGAGCGGGCGCGGCTCCTGGGCTATCCGAGCTTCGCCCACTACCGCCTCGCCGACAGCATGGCCGGGAGCCCGGAGACCGCCCTCGAGCTCCTCCACTCGGTCTGGACACCCGCCCGTGAGCGGGCGATGGCCGATGCCGCCGAGCTGCAGGCGATCGCCCAGGAAGAAGGCTCGAACACGCCGCTCCGGCCCTGGGATTGGCGCTATTTCGCCGAGCAGCGGCGCAGCGCCCGCTTCGCCATGGCGCCCGGCGAGGTCGAGCCCTACCTGCCGCTCGACGGCATGATCGAGGCCGCCTTCTTTACCGCCGAACGGCTGTTCGGTCTCCGCTTCGAGCCGCAAACCGACCTTCGGCTCTACCACCCGGATGTCCGCGCCTGGGCGGTGATCGACAGAGACGGCCGCCATCTGGGCCTCTTCCTCGGCGACTACTTCGCCCGGCCGAGCAAGCGCAGCGGCGCCTGGATGAGCGCCTATCGCAGCCAGGAAAAGCTCGCCGGCGACATCCGCCCGATCATCACCAACGTCATGAACTTCTCCAAGCCGGCACCGGGCGAGCCGGCGCTGCTCGGCTTCGACGACGCGCGCACCCTGTTCCACGAGTTCGGCCACGCGCTGCACGGGCTGCTTTCGGACGTCACCTACCCCTACCTCGCCGGCACCAGCGTCGACCGCGATTTCGTCGAGCTGCCCTCGCAGCTCTTCGAGCACTGGCTCGAGCAGCCCGCCATCCTGCAGCGCTTCGCCCGCCACTACCGCACCAACGAGCCGATGCCGCTTTCGCTGATCGAGCGGCTGAAGGCGGCGCGCAACGCCGATCAGGGGTTCGCCACGGTCGAGTACACGGCCTGCGCGCTGGTCGATCTCGAGCTGCATCTGCTGCCCGAGAGCCCGGATCTCGACATCACGACCTTCGAATCCGAGAGCCTGGCCCGGCTCGGCATGCCCAGCGCCATCGTCATGCGCCACCGGCCGCCGCATTTCGCCCACCTCTTCTCGGGCGGCGGCTATGCCGCGGGCTACTACAGCTACATGTGGTCGGAAGTGCTCGATGCCGACGGCTTCGCCGCCTTCGAGGAAGCCGGCGATCCGTTCGATCCCGCCCTGGCGCTGCGCCTGCGCGAGCACGTCTACGCCGCCGGCAACCGCCAGCCGCCGGCCGAGGCCTACCGCGCCTTTCGCGGCCGTGATCCGTTGCCGCAGGCGCTCTTGGCCAAGCGCGGCTTCCTCCAGCCCGCCTGACCGATCGGGCGCCTCGCGCCCGCCGAGTCCCAAGTCGAAACGCCGGTCGGCGTACACCGATGCTGCTGCGGTCGCCTCATGGCGAGCGCTTTAAGACTTCGTTCATGCTGCGCGTCCATCATCCCCGCTCGTGAAGCTGTATCCGGCGGCCGCCGAAGGGCCCGCCGTGCAATGGAGGGCTGAAGCGTGGATGACCAGGTCGTCGATCGAGCCTCCGGCCGCCGCAACAGAGCGGCAGCACCGGCCGCGCTCCAGGTCGGCCACGGCGGTCCGCCTCTGGCCCGACCTGCTCGGGAGTAGCAACGATGCGCGCGAAGCCCTTCTCGGCCATCAATATCGGGGCCATCGACATCAGGGCCGTCCTGCCGAAGCCTCTCTCCGCCCTCTGCAGCGACGAGCGCGGCGCCCTGGCGCCGGTGATCGCCGTCTTCCTGCCGCTCGCCTTCGGTGCGGCCGGCCTCGCCGTCGATGTCAGCAACAGCTACGTCCAGCAGAACCGGCTGCAGAGCGCTGTCGACGAGGCGTCGCTGGTCGGAGCGGCACTATTGCCGGATGTCGCGGCAGCCCAGAGCGCCGCGATGAAGACCTTCGACCAATACTACGCCTCGGAGCGTACGAAGGAAGGCGACAAGCGCAACAAGCTGGAGTCCGGTGACCTCAGCTTCGGCCGCTGGGACCCGAAAACCGGGCAGGTCGTGGCCGCGAACGACGAGGACACGCCACCCGACACGATCGCCATCAGCGTCGAGCGACGCGCCGCCGACGGCCGGGGGCTCGACACCTACTTTCTCGCCGCCTTCGGCATCCGCCAGCTCGACCTGACGGCGCAGGCCGCCGCAAACGCCCGAGGCGGTGACGGCATGGCGACCTGCATCATTGCCCTCGAGGAGGTGGCGGGGCAGGCGGTCCATGCACAGGGCGCTGCCAGCATCCAGGCCGAAGACTGCCGCATCGAGGTCAACTCGACGGCCGGCAATGCCATCGAGGTCACCGGCAGCGCGCCCATGGGGGGGATCCACGCCGGCGAGATATGCGTTGCCGGCGGTGCGGCGAACAGCGCGCGGATGTCACCGGCACCGGACAG
>SLRI01000358.1 GCA_007131045.1 Rhodospirillales bacterium | reverse complement strand
GCGAGGGAAGCTGTTGCGATCGTCGCCCGAAGACCGGCCTCGAGCGAGCAGAGCACCGGCACGCCGACCTTTTCCCCGACCCGCCCGGCAAGGCCGGCGAGCGCCGCACCACCGAGGATCACGACCTCCGCCCCGTCCGCTTCGACGGCGAGCCGGCAGGCCTCGGCCAATTGCGCCATGCCGGCATCCAGGTCACGGGTCAAGACGTCGCCGGTGGGAGCGAGAGCCCGGATGCCGGCCATCCGCGACGTCAGCCCTTGCGCCGCCACGAACTCCTCGAGCATGGCGGGCCAGCGCTCGCCGCCGGTGACGATCGCAAAGCGCCGGCCGAGGGTGCAGGCGAGATGACAGGAGGCCTCGGCCATGCCCACCACCGGCACCGGCGACAGTTCCTTCAGGGCCAAGAGCCCGGGATCGCCGAAGCAGGCGAGCAGCACGGCATCGCAACCCTCGACATGCTCGGCCATGGCATCGAGCGCCGCGTGCCCGGCGATGGATGCCGCGGCCCGGCTCGCGATGTAGCGGCAGCCGAAACGGCCGGTGACCGCTACGAGGTCGACGCCGGCCGGCAGCACGGCGCGCGCAGCGGCGACCACCGTCTCGGTGACCTCGCGGCTGGTATTGGGGTTGATGAGCAAGAGCCGCATCGCGCTTCCTTTGCTTCAGCCATCGACTGCCACTGCAACAGGCAACTGGTCACCCTGCAGACAGCATGCTAACGAATTGGGCAACGGCGCAGGGAGGCCCGCGATGCTGGCGGCGACCGCGATGATCCCGATCATGGCGCGATCCGACGACCAACGGCAAGCGCCCACGAGCGGGTCCGACTGCATGGCACGCGGCTTGCTCGTTCCTGACTACGTGGACTCGGCGCGATCGCCGACAACCAGCTACAGGGAACGCACGACGCAATGAAAACGACCCGGACCTTCGCCGCCGCCCTCGTGGCCGGCACCGCCCTGACCTTCGCCGCCTTGCCGAGCGATGCCGCAGCCGAGAAGGTGCTGACCGTCGGCATGACCGCCGCCGACATCCCGCGCACGCTCGGCCAGCCCGACCAGGGCTTCGAGGGCAACCGCTTCACCGGCATCCCGATCTACGACAGCCTGACCCAGTGGGACCTCTCGGTCGCCGACGGTCCATCGGTGCTGATACCGGGGGTGGCCACCAGCTGGGCGGTCGACCCGGACGACACGACCAAGTGGATCTTCGAGCTGCGCGACGGCGTCACCTTCCACGACGGCTCGCCCTTCAATGCCGAAGCCGTGGTCTGGAATGTCGAGAAGGTGCTCGACGAGGAAGCCCCCCATTTCGACGCCAGCCAGGTGGGTGTGACGGCATCCCGCATGCCGACCCTGCGCTCGGCCCGGGTCATCGACGAGATGACGGTCGAGCTCACCACGTCTGAGCCCGACGCCTTCCTGCCGTTGAACCTCACCAACCTGTTCATGGCCTCGCCCAGTCATTGGCAGGCAAAGTACGACGAGACCGGCGACGCCGAATCGGCCTGGACGGCGTTTGCTGCCGATCCCTCGGGCTCCGGCCCCTTCCGGGTGACCAGCTTCACCCCGCGCGAACGGTTGGAGCTCGAGGCCAACCCGGACTACTGGGACGAAAAGCGCATCCCGCAGATCGATCGGGTGGTGCTGATCCCGATGCCGGAGGCCAACGCCCGAACGGCAGCCCTGCTCTCCGGCCAGGTCGACTGGATCGAGGCACCGTCACCCGATGCCATCCCGCAGATCGAGAGCCGCGGCTTCGTCATCCACGCCAACGCCCAGCCGCATGTCTGGCCCTGGCAGCTCTCCTTCCTCGAGGACAGCCCCTGGCAGGACATCCGCGTCCGCCACGCGGCCAATCTCTGCATCAACCGCGGGGAACTGCAGGCCTTTCTCGGTGGCCTGATGGCCATTCCGGTCGGCACGGTGGGCCCCGACCACCCCTGGTGGGGCGATCCCGAGTTCCAGATCAGCTACGATCCGGACACCGCCCGGGAACTCATGGAGGAGGCCGGCTATTCGGCCGAGAACCCGGTCCGGGTCAAGGTCCAGACCTCGGCCTCGGGCTCGGGTCAGATGCAGCCGATCCCGATGAACGAGTACGTCCAGCAGAGCCTGCGCGACTGCTACTTCGACGTCGAGCTCGACGTGCTCGAGTGGAACACCCTCTTTACCAACTGGCGCCGCGGTGCCGACGATCCGACCGCCGACGGGGCGCACGCGATCAACGTTTCGTTCGCCGCGATGGACCCGTTCTTCGCCATGGTCCGCTTCACCTCGACCAGCACCTTCCCGCCGGTCTCGAACAACTGGGGTTATTTCGGCAATGACGAGTTCGACGCGCTGATCGCCGACGCGCGCACCAGCTTCGACGATGCCGAGCGCGACGCCGCCTTGGCCCGCCTGCACAAGCGGATCGTCGAGGAGGCCCCCTTCGTCTGGATCGCCCACGACGTCGGCCCCCGGGCGATGTCGCCCCGGGTCGAGAACGTGGTCCAGCCGCGCTCCTGGTTCATCGACATCGCGACCATGACGCTCGCCGACTGACCGCCGAACCACCGGCCGGCCCGGGTGACCATGCCCGGGCCGGCTCCCGCGGCTTCAACGACAAGGGCGCCGGGCCGGCATGCTCCGCTATCTCGTCTATCGCGTGGTCTACGCCATCCCGATCCTCCTCGGTGTGGCGCTGGTCTGCTTCGCGCTGGTCCACATCTCGCCGGGCGACCCGCTGATCTCGGTCCTGCCGGCCGACGCCTCGGTCGAGCTGCAGCAGCGGCTGCTCGTCATCTACGGCTTCGACCGCTCCTACCCGGAGCAGTTCATTCTCTGGCTCGGCCGCGCCCTTTCCGGCGATCTCGGCACCTCGATCGCCTCGGGCCGGCCGGTCGCCACCGAGGTCTTCCGCGCCGTCGGCAACACCCTCCTCCTGGCCGCGGTCGCCACGGTCATCGGCTTCTTCCTCGGCTGCCTGTTCGGCTTCGTCGCCGGCTATTTCAGCAATTCCTGGGTGGACAAGGCGGCCTCGACACTCGCCGTCCTCGGCGTCTCGGTGCCGCACTACTGGCTCGGCATGGTCCTGGTCATCATCTTCTCGGCCCAGCTCGGCTGGCTGCCCGCCACCGGCGCCGGCCCCGGCGGTTCGGGGCAATGGAAGTGGGACTGGGTGCATTTCCAGTTCCTCATCCTGCCCGCCGTCACCATGTCGGTGATCCCGATGGGCATCGTCGCGCGCACCGTCCGGGCGCTGGTGGCCGACATCCTGGCCCAGGACTTCGTCACCGGCTTGCGCGCCAAGGGCCTTGGCGATCTCGGCGTCTTCTTCCACGTGGTCAAGAACGCCGCGCCCACGGCGCTCGCGGTGATGGGACTGCAGCTCGGCTATCTGCTCGGCGGCTCGATCCTGATCGAGACCGTCTTCTCCTGGCCCGGCACCGGCATGCTGCTGAACACCGCCATCTTCCAGCGCGACCTGCCGCTCTTGCAGGGCACGATCCTGGTCCTGGCATTGTTCTTCGTCTTCCTCAACCTCTTGGTCGACGTCGTCCAGACGGCGCTCGATCCGCGCATCCAGCGGAGCTAGGCGGGCATGGCACAGGCTGTCCTCCCGCCGGGCGAGATCGAGGTCGAAGCGCCGGTCAAGGCGCAGGGCTACTGGTCCACGGTCTGGCAGCGGCTGCGCCGCGATCCCGTGGCGATCGGCGCCGGCACCGTCCTCCTGCTGCTCTTCGGCATGGCGATCTTCGCCCCCTGGGTGGCACCCGCCGATCCGCTCCAGGGCTCGATGATCGACAGGCTCAAGCCGATCGGCACCGAAGGCTACCCCCTGGGCGCGGACGAGCTCGGCCGCGACATGCTCTCGAGGCTCATCTGGGGCGCCAGGTTCTCGCTCCTGATGGGCGTGACGCCGGTCGTCTTCGCGTTTTTCATCGGCAGCACGATCGGCATCATCGCGGGCTACGCCGGCGGGATCACCAACTCGGTGATCATGCGGACGATCGACGTCTTCTACGCCTTCCCCTCGGTGCTGCTGGCCGTCGCCCTCTCGGGTGCCTTGGGGGCGGGATTCGGCAACGCGCTGCTCTCGCTCACCGTGGTGTTCGTGCCGCCCATCGCCCGGATCGCCGAATCGGTCACCACCCAGCTCCGCTCGCGCGACTTCGTCGAGGCGGCCCGGGCTTCCGGTGCAGGGGCGCTCACCATCATCCGCGTCCACGTCCTGGGCAACGTGCTCGGCCCCATCTTCGTCTACGCCACCAGCCTGATCAGCGTCTCGATGATCCTCGCCTCGGGCCTCTCCTTCCTCGGCCTCGGCGTCCGCCCACCCGCCGCCGAATGGGGCCTGATGCTGAACACCCTTCGGACCGCGATCTACGTCCAGCCCTGGGTCGCGGCCTTGCCCGGCGTGATGATCTTCGCGACCTCGATCTCCTTCAACCTGCTTTCCGATTCCCTCCGCTCCGCCATGGATATCAAAACCTGATGAGCCGCCAGCCCCTTCTCCAGGTCCGCGGCCTGAAAAAGCACTTCCCCCTCGAGCGCAAGCTGTTCGGCGGGGCGGGCAAGACCGTGCATGCGGTGGACGGCGTCGATTTCGACGTGCTCGAGGGCGAGACCCTGGGCGTGGTCGGCGAATCCGGCTGCGGCAAGTCGACGACGGCCCGGCTCCTGATGCACCTGATCGATCCCACCATCGGGACCATCGTCTTCGACGGTGCGCCGGTCGAGAACACCCGCCTGTCGCTCAGGAACTATCGCCGCCGGGTGCAGATGGTCTTTCAGGACAGCTATTCGTCCTTGAACCCGCGGCTGACCATCGAGGCCTCGATCGCCTTCGGCCCCGAGGTGCACGGGACGCCCAAGAAGGAAGCGCTGGCCAGGACCCACGACCTGCTCGAGCGGGTCGGCCTCGAGCCCGCGCGCTTCGCCGAGCGCTACCCGCACGAGCTCTCCGGCGGCCAGCGGCAACGGGTGAATATCGCCCGCGCCCTGGCCCTGCAGCCCAAGGTCATCATCCTCGACGAGGCGGTCTCGGCCCTCGACAAGTCGGTCGAGGCCCAGGTCTTGAACCTCCTCCTCGACCTCAAGGAAGAATTCGGCCTCACCTACGTCTTCATCAGCCACGACCTCAACGTCGTGCAGTTCGTCTCGGACCGGGTGATGGTCATGTATCTGGGCAAGATCGCCGAGCTCGGCCGCTCCGAGACGGTCTTCGGCAATGCCCGACACCCCTATTCGACAGCACTTCTCTCCTCGATGCCGTCGATCGACCCCGACAACCGCACCCAGCACGTGCCGCTCGCCGGCGACCCGCCCAACCCCATCGACCCGCCCGCCGGCTGCCGCTTTCACACCCGCTGTGCCCATGCCGAGACCGTCTGCTCGCTCACCGAGCCGCCGCTGGCCCAAGTCGAGCCCGACCACCAGGCGGCCTGTCACATGGGGGTCGCCGGCTCCGGCCACAGCCGAGCCCCCGAGGCCCGCACCGCCGCCGCGGCCGAATAGGAGCTGCCATGGCCGATCCCTATCTCCGGCTCGACCAGCTCGAGGTGACCTTCACCGGCGGCCGCAGCCCGGTCCGCGCCGTCAACGGCGTCGATCTGACCGTGGACAGCGGCGAGACCGTGGCGCTGATCGGCGAATCCGGCTCCGGCAAGAGCGTGACGCTGCGGGCCATCCTCCGCCTCAATCCGGAAAAAAAGACCAGGATCGGCGGCAAGGTCACCGTCGGCGGCCGCGACGTCATGGGCCTCGGCAACAAGGCTCTGGCCCAGTTCCGCGGCGGCGAGGTCGCGATGATCTTCCAAGAGCCGCTCTTGGCCCTCGATCCGGTCTACACCCTGGGTGACCAGATCACCGAAGCCATCCGCCGCCACGAGCCGATCTCGAAGGCGGACGCCAGAAAGCGCGCGCTTTCGCTCTTCGAGCGGGTGCGCATCCCTTCACCGGAACGCCGCCTCGACACCTACCCCCACGAAATGTCCGGCGGCATGCGGCAACGGGCGATGATCGCCTTGGCACTCGCCTGCAACCCCAAGGTGCTCTTGGCCGACGAGCCGACGACGGCCTTGGATGCCACTGTCCAGATCCAGATCCTCCTCCTGCTGCGCGAGTTGCAGCGCGAGTTCGGCCTCTCGATCATCTTCGTCACCCACGACCTCGGCGCTGCCGTCGAGGTGGCCGACCGGATCGCCGTGATGTACGCGGGCCGCATCGTCGAGGAGGGCAGCGCCCGCGACATCATCCACACGCCGCGCCACCCCTACACCATCGGCCTGCTGAAAAGCCGGGCGCACGGGGCGATGACCAAGGGCCGGCGCCTGGATGCCATCGCCGGCAGCCCCCCCGACCTCGCCGACCTGCCCAAAGGCTGCGCCTTCGCCGCTCGCTGCACCCTCGCCACCGACCCCTGCCGACAAACCCAGCCCGAGCTGATCCAAACCGAAACCGGCACCCGAGCCCGCTGCCTCCGCACCGACCAGACCCTGACCCGCCCCGGCGAGCTGGTCGGCGCCTGATCTCATTGACGGGTAATCACAGCAGCTCGTCGAGAAAGCGCAGCAGCGGCCGGTCCGCTTCGGGCATCGGCAGGCTGAACAAGTCCTTCGGGCGGAGCCAGCGGATTTGCTGGCCCTCTTTGGGCACTGGCTCGCCTTCCCAGACGCGGCAGACGAAGAGGGGCATCAGGAGGTGGAAGCTCGGGTAGGCATGGCTGGCGAAGCTCAAGGGTGCGAGGCAGGGCGGCCTGGTGACGATGCCGAGCTCCTCTTCGAGCTCGCGCACCAGGCAGGCTTCAGGGGTCTCGCCGGGCTCGACCTTGCCGCCCGGGAACTCCCAGAGGCCGGACATGCTCTTGCGCTCGGGCCGGGTGGCGACGAGCACGCGGGACTCCTCGTCGACGAGGGCCGCCGCTGCCACCAGGACGAGCCGGCCGCCGTCAGCTCCGGTAGTCGGCATTGATGTCGATATAGCCGTGCGTCAGGTCGCAGGTCCAGACCACCGCCCGGCCGGGCCCGCTGCCGACGGTGACGTCGATCGCGATCTCGCGGCCGCGCAAGTGGGCGGTGACCGGCGCCTCGTCGAGGTCGGGGACGGCGGCACCGTCCCTGGC